>JAAYKP010000025.1 GCA_012522335.1 Bacillota bacterium | reverse complement strand
CGTTATTGATCCAAACACAAAGGCACAGACAGTTGTAATATAGGGGTTATCGATTTGGACAGGCACTGCCGCTGCACGGCTTAATGTGCCGCCGCCAAAGACAAGAATGCCTACAGCTGCACCAAATGCCGCTCCTTGGGACACTCCTAAAGTAGAGGCAGAGGCCAGCTGATTGTGCAGGACGCACTGCATTACAGCGCCACACACGGCAAGAATAGCGCCAATTAAGATGGCAGCAAAAATACGAGGGAGGCGAATTTTAAACACTACAACTTTATTGGTCTCGGTACCATTTCCCAGTAGTGTCTCGACTAGTTCTGGTAGCGATAAAGGGATAGAGCCGGCCATAATTGCATAAACAGCGACGGAGATAAGGAGAAGCCCGCAGATCAGCAGGGTTATTCTTTTTTGCGTGACACGACTTTCATAAGTTTTTATATGTGCCTGCATCTTATCTGCCTGCTCCCAAATTAATCACGCCATAGCCGGCGTCATGTTTTTCCAGGATGGAATAATAATCCTCCACGCCAATGAAAAACTCTATCACTTCATTAATCTTTTGTATTATGTCAATATCTTTAAACTGTTCCGGGTACAGTACGGTGCCCATGAAGTAAGCATTTGCCAGAGGCAGCTCTAAATTAGAATAGTAACTGGTATTGTTGGGATGCTGGTACATGCGGTCATCCCGATAGGCCGATAGCTGTTCATAAAAGGCTGTATCTGTCGCTGCATCAGCCTGGACGAGATGCACACCGCTGTAATCACAGAAAATATAGTCGGGATCCCAAAGGAGGATTTGTTCTCGATCTACCTCTGCTGAAGCGGCACCTGTAAAGCTTGACGCAGCAACATTAAAGGCATTAATTGCTTCAAGGAGAGGGTCTTTAAGGCGAACGCCTTCGATGCCGTGAGGACCCCTGAAGGTTGCTGCAGCAGACAAGGCGGAGGGCTTATCTTCAGCGGCAATATCTTTTGTTCTGGTGTGAAGATCGGCCAGTGCAGCGTTAATATAGTTCACTATCTCCTCTGCACGATCCTTTACGCCGCACGTTTCACCTAGTATCAGAAACGCCTCGGAATACTCCTTGCTGAACAGTGTGTCTGTTTTCACAAAAACAACAGGGATACCTGTTTGATCCTGCAGGTTTAGTACTGCCTCTTCTGAAATGGTTGAGCAAACGATTACATCGGGTTGAAGTTTGAGTATCTCTTCCGGGTAAAAATCATCACCGTTACCGTCACCGATACAAGGAAGTTCTGCCCACAGTTTTTGATTAACATAGGCGAAGGGTGTAACGGGGGTAATATCAGCGATATTTTCCTTTGTAATCTTTGCTGCGCCGACTATTTTATCGGACAGCCCCAAATAGACCAGCGGTCTCTGAGCATTACCCAATGCGGCGATTCTTTCAACTTTTGCCGGCACTTCTACCTGCCGCCCCAATGCATCTGTAATCAGACGTGAGTCAGTTTGTCCGGGATTTTTTTCTGCAGTATTACTTTGGTTGCCGCAGGCTGTTAAAGAAAAGACCATGAAGAGAAGCAGAAACAGTACGAGAATTTTTTTCACTTACATCTTCTCCTTTCATACCATATTGAATTGCTGCATCATGCTCCTGCCGCAAGCTAAGCATATTGCTATTATGTAGGTAATTGCACAAGCTGCGGACAAAATAAAAAAGCGCAACAAACTGTTGCGCCTTCTGGCGTACATCTACCGCTTCAAACGGTATTTTTGCAATTCAGCTAAGACAAAATGACCATTTCTATGGGGGAACACAGCTTCATGCAGTGTTACTTTTATTATAATGAGTGCAGATAATACTGTCAAGGTTCGGCGAAAAACTTGTGGTCAGTTTTGGTTATGGCAGGGAATCCCCGGGAAGTGCGAGAATTCTTATGCTGGTTATTTTTGTGTCTGTATCAGATTTGCTTAACCGCTTCTTGTGGTAAGGACTTTATTTCGGAATAAATAATGTCATGATAATCGACAGCTGCTTTTTCATCTGCAGCAGTTGATACTGCCGCCTTTAGCGTATAACCGGCGCTGATGAAGGCATCAAGATCAACACCGGTTGGGTTTTTGATGGCTTTTTTCGCCAGAATCTGCCCCTTGGAGACGAAAAAAAGTTTAATTCCCTTAGTTGTTGGTATCTTCAGTAAATAGTCTTGCGACAAGAAGTTGTTATAATCACTTATTCTAAAATGGAGATAGTTTAATCCTCGCATGATATCTCTATACTTGGCGGCAGTTGCATAATTATATAATGCCGCAGACTGCTGCATTTTGTTTTCCAGGGTTGCCAGAAAGGAGTCCATACAACTGGTATCGGAAAATAATTCTTTGAGAATATTTTTGTTATCATTAAAGCTTGTCTGATCCATGGATAGGGGAAGCGGCTGATAGGTAAGCTGATACTGATCATTTTTCTTGGTGATGGGAAAGATAGTCATCAGTGCATCGATGATTTCATAAAGCCTATACTTTTGCCGGAAGGGACCATACGAATTTTCACTGCGTTGAGACGTTACCGTTAAAGCCTGACGCGGCTTGTATGTTTCTTCTATCTTTAGATATACATATCTTCCGTCATTTTTCAGCTGTGAATTAAAGAGCGGCTTGATTTCTTTGATCAGCCTGCATTCCAGCAATTTTGCCTCCAGATGGGTGTCAGTAACTTGGTAGTCGAGATCGGCGATAAAAGAAACTAATTTATCTACTTTGTTCCTTTTATGTGTTGGCGTAAAATATGTTCTGACTCTTTTTTGCAGGCACTTACTTTGGCCGATATAAATAGTATTTCCTTGTGCATCCAGCATCTTATATATTCCGGGAAGTTGAGGTATGTATTTAATTTTGTGTTTTAGTTCAGTCAATGTGTTCATGTAGTGCACCTGCCTTAATCTCCGGTATAAGTATTGTATTATGAAAACGCAAAAAGGAACAGTGTTAAGGGAAAAGATTTTCCTGACAGTAAGCGTGCTTAGCTGCCGGGAGAGGAAAGATAAAAAAGGAGCTGATGACGTTGGCAGCATTTGATTTTAAAAAAGAGTATAAAGATTTATACTTGCCGACAAAGAAACCGATGATAGTTGAAGTGCCGCAAATGCGTTTCATCATGGTTAATGGCAAAGGTGATCCCAACACTTCCGCATTATACAAAGAGGCCGTGGAAGTATTGTATGGTTTATCTTATACCATCAAGATGAGCAAGAAGAGCAGCGTTCAGCCGCCTGGATACTTCGATTTTGTTGTTCCACCCTTAGAGGGATTGTGGTGGTTTGAAGATAACTATTTCGATGGTACTGTTATCGGCAGGAAGGACGAATTTAACTGGGTGATGATGATCCGCCAGCCGGAGTTTGTTACCCCTGAAGTTTTTGCAGCTGCCAAGGCGCAGCTGGCAAAGAAAAAACCGGGAATTGATCTTTCCATAGCGCGACTGGAAGATTTCACGGAGGGCTTGTGCGCGCAGATCCTACACATAGGGCCTTATGACGATGAAGCTGCCACTGTTGCAGTCCTGGAAGAGTTCATCGCAGCACAGGGATACCAAACAGTGATGTCAGGTCTGCGGCAGCACCACGAAATCTATCTGAGTGACCCGCGCAAGAGTGCGCCGGAGAAGCTGAAAACTGTAATTAGGCATCCCATAGTAAGGAGATAAAATGAGGAAAGTGGTGCCTGGTTTCGCGACGGTACGCATACGAGGCTATCAGCGCAGGTTTGCTGTCCCAAGACAGGTTGGAAAGTTATATTAACTTAAAAAAGAAGCAAAATATGATGGATTAAACAGCCGGCAGATTGAAAAGGAAAAGCTCGATGTAGTATTTAGGCAATATGGCGGTATGAAGGGTGCCAGGAAGGTGCAAAAAGAAAGAAAAAAGCATAACCACAAATCCAGATAATGAAAATAAGCCGACTTTAAGATAAGGTTTAAAGTCGGCTTGTTTTTTGGGAGAATATATGGTGTACAGGCTGTACGCATTTTAATTTGTGTAGTTGACAGAATAATAAGCGGCAGTATTTGTATGAAAAAAGATGTTAAAAAGCTATTAATCTTGACCTGGGTCAATTTCTTTTTTGTAATCCCCTGATATAATCAGGTCAGAAATTAAAATTAACAGAAAGAAGGAATAAAAATGTCAAGCCAATTCTCTTTTGCGCATATTAAGGAAAATCAATTTAAAACTTTAGCACAGTATGTACCCATTGTAGATCGGGTTCATGGGCCTCATCATCCCGAATTTCATGAAGTTCGCCGCTTGTTTGATGTGATAATTGAGAAAACGAAAAAAGCGGGGGCAGAAAAGCCTGATTTGCAGCAAGAGTTTATTAAGCTGCGGGAGATTACAGATAACTATTCGGTACCTGATGATGTCTGCGAAACTTATGCCGCGGTTTATCAGATGTTAGCTGAAGCTGATAAAGTATTTCATTCTGATGTGGAGTAATTGTGTGTCAGCAATCTATTCCTAAAACTATATGAAGGAGGGAAGGCATGCAGCGGTATATTCTCAGGCAGAAAAACCTGTTCACACTTATTTGCGGTCTGCTCATTGTGA
The DNA here is from genome assembly GCA_012522335.1 of Bacillota bacterium. GTDB lineage: Bacteria > Bacillota > Dethiobacteria > Dethiobacterales > Dethiobacteraceae > UBA9865. Next base: position 8,419 of record JAAYKP010000025.1, on the reverse strand, counting down.
GCGGCTTTCTCAGCAAGTGGATCACAGGCAGGGCTGATATTTTTCACTGGGCGCTGATTACTGCATCCCTGTTAGGCGCAGCACCTATCGCTATTCAGGCGTATCAGGCTTTACGTGTAAAAGTAGTAAGTATAGATGTTTTAGTTACCATCGCCGTTTTGGGAGCCTTTGTGATACAGAATTATGAAGAATCAGCAATTGTAACCTTTCTGTTCCTCTTTGGCGCCTTTTTGGAGCAGCGGACTTTGAATCAAACTCGCTCCGCCATTAAAGAATTAACGGAAATGGCACCGGAAAGTGCCCTTAAACAAATGGAAAACGGGGAGTTTGCCAAGGTTGAAGTAGATGAGGTTGACGTCGGGGATATTCTCCTGGTGAAAACAGGGGCAAAAATTCCTGTTGACGGCACAGTTTTAACAGGTGAAGGCAGCATTAATGAAGCCAGCATTACCGGGGAATCTTTTCCCGTGGAAAAGGGCAAAGATGATAAAGTTTATGCCGGCACGATTCTGGAGAACGGTACGCTGCAAATTATTGCGGACCGTGTCGGCGAAGACACCACCTTTGGTAAAATTATTGAACTTGTTGAGGAAGCGCAGGACTCAAAATCAGCCGCGGAACGCTTTATTGACCGCTTTGCGAAATACTATACGCCGGCTGTACTTGTCCTCTCCTTTATCGTCTGGTTGTTTTCACGTAATGTTGAACTGGCTGTCACCATTTTGGTCCTCGGCTGCCCAGGAGCCTTAGTTATTGGTGTACCTGTTTCAAATGTTGCCGGTATTGGCAATGGTGCCCGTAATGGGGTATTATTAAAGGGTAGTGAAGTGATTCATGACTTCAGCCGTACCAATACAATGATTTTTGATAAAACAGGGACGCTGACCATTGGTAACCCGGCAGTATCCGAAACAATCTATTATGTCGATGATACTGAAGATGCTTTAAGCTATCTGGCCAGTATCGAACGGGAGTCAGATCATCCCTTAGCCAAAGCAGTTTTGCAGGAAATCGGGGAGACAAAATTTCATCCTGTGGAGAACACAGAAGTTGTCAAAGGCGGCGGCATTATTGCTGCTGTGAATGGGCAGCGGGTAGCCGTTGGCAATATTGCCTTAATGGAAAAAGAAAAAGTGGAACTTAGTGCAGAGGCGCAGGCTGACGCAGCACGCCTGGAAAGAGACGGCAACTCACTGGTTCTAACTGCTGTTGATGGCCGGCTGAAAATTATGATGGGGATCCGTGACCAAATTCGCCCAGGTGTTAAAGAAGAGCTGCAAAAGCTGAGAAAATTAGGGGTAAAAAACCTGATTATGCTCTCCGGTGACAATCAGGGCACTGTTGACATCATCAGCCGAGAGCTAGGTTTAAACGAAGCACACGGCAATATGCTCCCCGAAGATAAAGCCGAATATGTAAAGCGGCTTAGAGAAGCAGGCAGGATTGTGGCTTTTGTGGGCGATGGTGTTAATGACAGCCCCTCCTTGGCTTTAGCTGATATCGGTATTGCCATGGGGGGCGGAACAGACGTGGCCATCGAGACTTCAGATGTAGTGCTGATGAATTCAGACTTTAGGCGTCTGCCGCATGCTTTAGGTTTAGCCAAGGCTACAGCGGCCAATATGCTGCAGAACATTGTGATTGCCGTAGGGGTAGTTCTCTTCTTGCTGGCCAGCGTTTTCTTCAGTGAATGGATGAATATGTCCATCGGCATGTTAGTCCATGAAGGCAGTATTCTGGTTGTGATCTTGAATGGTATGCGGCTGCTGCGTTATCGTCTCAGAAGTTGAGCGAAGCAGGGAAAACTGGCTGGGGAGCATAGTTTGATGCAGAAAGCTGTAAGTAAGCAAATAATAATTGAAAGGAGGCTGCGGGATGAAAGCAGCAACAATTCAGTTGGAAACATTAACCTGTCCGTCTTGTATGCAAAAAATCGAAGGCGCACTGAAAGGATTAGACGGTGTTGACCGGGAAACAGTAAATGTTTCCTTTAACTCCAGTAAAGTTAAAGTCAACTTTGATGATGATAAAATTTCCCTTGCGCAAATAGAAGAGGCAATCAGTAAGTTAGGTTATGAAGTTAAAAAGTCAAAGGTAAAACCCGCCTAAATATTTGTATCATGCAGTGTACCCTTGATATGTTCTGAAAAACAGATCAAGGGTATATTATTTCCCGCCTGCTGTTGCCTTTTAGATTTGCACTGAGTATAATCATTGTAATCGTTACAAATATGAATGGATTTTCTTTTTTTGCCGGCTGTCCTGCCAAAATAGATGAAAACAACGAAGGAGGATCAGAAGAAAAAAATGGAGTTTTCAACAGGCACCATTCTTTTTGCGTTTTTACTTACTCTGTTTGCCGGGCTGTCAACCGGTATCGGCAGTGCTTTGGCTTTTTTAACCAAACAACCGAGCCAGAGGTTTCTTTCGGCAGCCCTTGGTTTTTCAGCCGGTGTAATGATTTATGTCTCCATGATTGAAATTTTTGCTAAAGCAAGGGAGTCGCTGGCGGCCGTCTATGGTGTCAGTAAAGGGTATTTGCTGACGACAATTGCTTTTTTTATCGGGATTGCTCTGATCGGTCTCATTGATAAACTAGTTCCGGAAGCGGAAAATCCGCATGAGCTGCATGATGTTGATGACATGCAGCAGGCTGAAAATAAAGATCAGGCTTTATTGAGAATGGGGATCTTTTCAGCCCTGGCCATTGCCATTCACAACTTTCCTGAGGGACTGGCCACTTTCACCGGAGCACTGCATGATCCTGCCATGGGTATCAGTATTGCTGTCGCCATTGCCATTCACAATATACCGGAAGGTATCGCCGTCTCTGTGCCTGTTTATTATGCCACCGGAAGTAGAAGAAAAGCATTTCAGCTTTCTTTCCTCTCCGGTTTGTCCGAGCCTGCCGGAGCTTTGCTTGGCTACTTACTGTTAAGAACCGTTATTAATGAAGCCATGTTCGGTATCATTTTTGCCATTGTAGCCGGCATTATGGTTTACATTTCACTGGATGAACTGCTGCCGGCTGCGGAAAAATATGGTGAACATCATACTGCCATAGCCGGTCTGATAGCAGGCATGGCCGTCATGGCCCTTAGTTTGCTGCTGTTTGCTTAAAGCAATGGGGTATTTATTTTTTGTTTATTGACTGAACTTGGAATAATGAGTATAACAGTAATAAAGAAGAGGAAAATTTATTAAATAAGCAAAATTAAAATATTTTGCGGTAGGAAGGAGTTATTGGAAATGAAGAAAGTCAAAATAGTGGCTGTGGTTGGTTCACTGCGCCAAGAGTCTTTGAACCGCCAGTTAGCTTTAGCAGCTCAGGAACTGCTGGGGGAAAAGGCTGATTTTGAGCTGCTCGACTACGCAGATCTGCCGTTATTTAATGAAGACATTGAGTTTCCAACACCAGCAGCAGTCAGTCGTGTGCGGGAACAGGTAAATTCTGCTGACGGGGTTTGGTTTTTTACACCTGAATATAATCACTTTTTCCCAGGTGTGCTGAAAAATCTTATTGACTGGCTGTCCCGGCCCATTAGTAAGCAGGAAAGAAAGATGGTTTTGGCCGGAAAGCCTGCTGCTGTCAGCGGTATCAGCACAGGAACGTCCGGCACGCTTTTAGCCCAACACCATTTAGTTGCCTTAATTAGCTCATTAAATATGGATGTTATGAATGTACCGCGTCTGACGATACCAGGCCACCTGCAGCAGGTGGACGAGCACGGAAAGTTAACGCTGACCTCAAGTAAGCGTTATTTGGAGAGACAGGCCACTGCCTTTATCAATTTTATTCAAAAACGCTTGCAGCAGCATGAATAGCAATCAGCCGACAAAAACCAGACTAATAAGTGTGGGTCACTTTTTGGTTTCCGCTAAGCAGTTGATGAATAAGACTGTCTGCAGGTTTTAAGAGAGAGGGGAAATAATGAAATATCTCTTTTTATGCTATCCTGGCTGTACAACCTGCAAAAAGGCCAAGGCGTGGCTGGACAGCAGCAAGGTTGCATATCAGGAAAGAAATATTAAAGAAGAGGAGCCTAGTGAGGCAGAATTGACAGCCTGGTTACAGAAGAGTAGTTATCCCAGTAAAAGGTTTTTCAATACCAGCGGCAGGCTGTATCGAGAATTAGGCCTTAAGGATAAACTGAAGAACATGTCGGAGGCGGAGCAGATCAAGCTGCTGGCCACTGATGGCATGCTTGTCAAAAGACCTATTTTAGTGGGCAAAGATACTGTTCTGGTTGGGTTTAAAGAAACAGAATGGGAGGAGGCGATCAAAGTTTAATTTGGCCGATGAAACTAAAAATTTATTTATTAAAGGAGGCCGAAGTTTAGTGAAAAGACGGATTAAAAATAATGTATACTGGGTAGGTAAAGTTGATTGGGAGCTGCAGCATTTTCACGGCTTTGAATATTCGACCCATAAAGGGTCTACTTATAATGCTTACATAATTGATGAAGAAAAAAAAGTACTGATTGATACTGTCTGGTCTCCTTTTGCCGAAGAGTTTGTAGAAAACCTAGATCAGGAAGTTGGGTTAAGCAGCATCGATTATATTGTGATCAATCATGGAGAGGTTGATCATAGTGGTGCACTGCCTCTTTTAATGAAACATATTCCGGACACACCGATTTACTGCTCAGCCAATGCCGTAAAATCCCTGCGAGGCCAGTATCATCAGGATTGGAATTTTCAAGTGGTAAAGACCGGCGACCGAGTCAGTCTGGGCAATGGTAAGGAGCTTATTTTTGTTGAAATGCCCATGCTGCATTGGCCGGACAGTATGGCGGCTTACCTGACGCAGGATAATATTCTTTTCAGTAATGATGCTTTCGGGCAGCATTTGGCTACGGATCACCTGTTTAATGACCAGGTGGACCAATGTGATCTTTTTAATGAAGCGATTAAATATTATGCCAACATCCTCAATCCCTTCAGTCCCATGTTAAAAAAGAAGCTGGAGGAAATCGCTGCTTTGAACTTGCCAATTGAGATGATTGCCACCAGTCATGGTGTCATCTGGCGGGATAATCCGCGGCAGATTGTGGAGAAGTATGCGCAATGGGCAGATAATTATCAGGAAAATCAGATCACAATTATTTACGATACAATGTGGAACGGTACGAAGCAGCTTGCGGAAAAGATAGCGGCAGGGATACGGGAGGCAGACCAGGAGGTAGTAATCAAAGTTTACCACCTTGCCAAGAGCGATGAGGCTGATTTAATTACTGAGGTTTTTAAGTCAAAAACTGTCGTTCTTGGTTCTCCGACCATCTACAACAGTATGCTGCATTCAATGGCAGGTTTTATTCAGCTGCTCAAGCAGCTGAGATTTAAAGGCAAAAAGGCTGCTGCTTTTGGATGCTATGGTTGGAGCGGCGAAGCGGTGAAGCAAATGACTGAGCTTGTGGAAAAAGCAGGTTTTACCATTATTTCTGAAGGCTTGCGCAGTCAATGGAACCCGGATGAAGGTGCGGAGCAGGCAGCAGTAGGTTTTGGTAAAAACATAGCTACAAGTTAAGGAAGGAGGATAATAATGGACAAGTATGAATGTACCGCCTGTGGGTATATTTACGATCCCGAACTAGGTGATCCTGACAACGGTGTGGAACCCGGCACGTCGTTTGCAGATCTTCCTGATGATTGGCTGTGTCCGCTTTGTGGTGTAGGTAAAGAAGATTTTGAGCTTGTCGAAGAATAGAGCAGCCATAAAAACATTCCCCTGATATTTCCGGGGAATGTTTTTTTAGGCAGTTTGTTTCGTTACACATACAGAGCCAAAATATTACTGCAGTACAGAAGATTACCGGTCAGTTTTAGCCTTCTCGATATAATCCACAAGGTCGCTGACAGTTTTAAAGGTATGCACATCCTCGTCATGGATCGTAATGCGGAAGTTTTGCTCACATTCAATGACAAGCTTGGCCAGGTCAACCGGCTTGATACCGCTGCTGCCGGCTAAGGCTGTTTGTAGTGTGATATCTTCATTGTCAATACCCAAAATTTCGGCGAGAATATCTGTTACCTGTTGTGAGAGCAAGACTTTTCCTCCCTTACACTAGAATGCAGCAATAATGGACTTATCTCTCCGCTGTAAAAAAGATTGAGTCTATGCAGTGCCCTGGTGCAGGCAATGTAGAGCAGGTTTTTATCCTCCTGACTGTGATAATGCTCTTTATCGACATCACAGATAAGTACCGCGTCAAATTCAAGCCCTTTTGACAGATATACCGGTATAACAAAAACGCCTTGTAGATCAACGTCAGCATCATCAGTAATCAATTGGATGGCAAGCAGATCCTTTAGCTGACGGTACAAATTGCGGGCGTCCTGCGCATTTTTACAGAGCAGACCGATCGATTGATAATTACTTTCTCTGCAGGTCCTAATCTCACTGATGATCAAGTCAAGCAGGGCTGTTTGGCTGCCGGCACTGTGCACAGCCGGAGGCTCACCTGTTCTGCCAATACTGTTATGTTTGCAGCCGGGGGAGAGAAATTGTTCGCTAAACTTTAAGATTTCATTGGTGCTGCGAAAACTTTTATCCAGCGTCACCAGGGCTGCTGTTTTCTTAGCCAAAATCTTGCGGATTTGTTCGTAAAGTGTCATATCTTCCTCTTTGCCCATTGTTTGGTTGATATCTCCTAAAACTGTATAGCGGGCATTGGGGAACAAAGCATGCAGGATTTCGAAGTGCAGGGGATAATAATCCTGTGCTTCATCTATTACTACCTGCTTAATCCTGCTGTACTGATTAAATTCTTGTGTTTGTAAATGTAAAAAAGTTAAGGCCAGGGCGTCAGCATATGATAATACATCTTTTTCCAAAGAGGCCTGAGTAAATTTGATAATTTCCGCGATGTCGTCCGGTAATTGTAAGCCCTTTGCCAGCCGATAAAAGTATTGCTCATTACTAAACAGCTTTTTGTAAAGCTCCAGGCAGTCAATTTCAGTAAACCGGCGAATGCTTTTAATTAATGTTGTGCTTTCCTGGATGGATAACATCCGGGCAACTTCTTCTGTTTCGTAAACATGCTCCGGCTGTTCTTTGACAAAATCGGTTAATTTTTGCAGACGGGTTTTGCGCAGTCGGTGTATTTTTTCCAAAAGAAAGCTTTCCAGTTCTTTTAAACGGAGGCTTAACAGCGGTGCTGTATTTCCCTGGAGTACTTTGGCTTTTAGCAATTGCCGGCTGGCGACGATCTTGCCGTCATAATAAATATCGCTAAAATCAATCCACTTACGGGGTATATCCTGAATGAAACGTCTTAGTATGGCGGCAAACTGGCTGGAACCCTTAAACTCCATGCTTTTTTTCTCTAACCGTCTGCCGGCAGTATCATCAGCAGCAAGTATAGATTCAAGGTATTGATTCTTGGTCTGCAGCGGCTTCTTTTGCAAAACTCTGCTTAGCAGTTCTTCAAAAAGGATGGAATTAACATTGCTTTCTCCCAGTTCGGGCAATACACTGGAGATATATTGTTCAAAGATAGTATTGGGGGAGAGAATGACAATATCGTTTGCAGATAATCTTGCTGACAGGCCCTGATACATGAGATAGGCTGCTCTATGCAGTGCCACCGATGTTTTGCCGCTGCCCGCCGCTCCCTGTACCATCAGCAGATCTGTTTCCAGATCACGGATAACCAGATCTTGGTCTTTCTGGATTGTTTCGACGATGGCCTTCATTTTGGCGGAAGTATTTTGGGAGAGAATTCTTCTTAAAAAGTTGTCGATTATCTCAACGTCTGCATCAAAGAAGTACTCCAGTTTCCCTTTTTTTATTTCATATTGACGTTTTAGCGTAACTTCGCCGGTAATCCTGCCTCCGGGTGAGTCATAAAAGGCATCCCCGGTACCAAAGCGGTAAAAGACGCTTGCTATGGGGGACCGCCAGTCATAAACATACATCTCATGGGTCTGTTCATCCATCAGCGATGAATGCCCAATGTAAATCATTTCCGGGTAGTTTTCACCGTCAAATCTAAAGTCAATCCTGGCGAAATATGGTGAATCGAGCATTTTCTTTAAAGCCAAGATTCTGGTAGCTTCCTGTTCAATTAATGCGACCTGATCCGATACCGGCAGTGCATATTGGCTTAATTCCACCAGGTCATGAAAATTGTCTGACGACCAAAGGTTGGAAATAGAGTGAGATGAATTTTCTCTTAGTTCTTTTTTTGCTGCGATGACATCAGCTTGTTTTTCCTTGTTCCGTAATTCAGCAGCCTGCAGCTGAGCCTGTGCAAGGGAGAGAGTCTGCTGCAGCCGCTTGTTTTCAAACTCCTGTTCCAACCGCTTGTCTTCCAATGGAAAAACCTCCTATTTGGTTACTTACATTTATGAGCAAAGTTATAAAGAGCTTTTGCCCGAGAGATGCTGCACCTTATCATACACAGCAGAACCGGTAAT
>JAAYKP010000024.1 GCA_012522335.1 Bacillota bacterium | reverse complement strand
CACTGTTTTCTTTCTATTTGACATTGCCTGCCGCGATATAGGATAATGATAAAAGCATAGAAAAAGTAGGTGTGCGGATGAGGCAGGGCAAGCTGGTGGAGCGGGTGGAGGCCGGCTCCATTGCGGAAGAATTAGGTATCGACGGCGGTGATTATGTCATTGCCATAAATGGTGCTGAGCCAGCTGACATTTTGGACTGGCAGCTGGCAGAAAGCGACGAGGAACTTATCTTAACCATCCAACATCAGGACGGCGAACTGGTGGAATATGAAATTGAAAAAGATTATGATGAAACGCTGGGCATTATTTTTGCTTCCCCCACGTTGGACCGGCTGCGTATTTGTCAAAACCGCTGCCTTTTCTGCTTTGTGGATCAGATGCCGCCGCAGCTGCGCCAAACTCTATACATCAAAGATGATGATTATCGCCTGTCTTTTCTGACCGGCAGCTACATCACATTAACTAATTTGCGGGAAGAGGATCTGGAACGGATTATCCGTCTGCATTTGAGTCCGCTTTATGTTTCTGTACATGCCACCGACCCCGAACTGCGCCGGCGCCTGATGAATCACCGGCGGGCCGGAGAGCTGCTGTCAGTTATGCAGCGGCTGGTCGCTGCCGGCATCCAGTTTCATACCCAGGTAGTACTTTGTCCCGGCTTAAATGACGGTGAAGCTCTGGAACAAACAATTGCTGATTTATTTGCCTTGTATCCGGCAGTGCAGACCCTGGCGGTGGTTCCGGTGGGTCTGACCGGCTATCGGGAAGGTTTATATTCGCTTCAACTAACTGATCAGGAACATGCCCGTCAGGTTTTGATACAAATTGAAGCATGGCAGCGGCGCTGCCTAAAAGAGCAGCAAACACGTTTTGTTTTTGCCGCAGATGAGTTTTATACGTTGGCCGGGCGGATGCCGCCCGCTGCGGAAGCTTATGAAGGCTTCCGCCAATTAGAAAACGGTGTGGGGATGGTGCGCTTATTTTTAGATGACTGGGAGCGGCATGAGAAGAATCTGCCTGTCAAATTGACTAAACCTACCACAGCCACTATTGCTACCGGTGTATCGGCGGCAGTTTATCTTGCCCCCGTTGTGGAGCGCTTAAATCAGATTGAAAATTTGCAGTTAACCTTGCTGACGGTGGAAAATCATTTTTTTGGCGGCGGAGTTACCGTAGCCGGCTTATTAACATCCCATGATTTAAACAGGGTTCTCCCTCAGGTAAAAGGTACTCTTTATCTGCCGGCGGTGATGCTGAATGCGAGCAGGGAGCTGTTTTTAGATGGCCGTACTGCCGCTGAACTGGCTGCCGCTGCCAAGACAGAAGTCAGGTTTGTTGAGGATATCACGGAATTTTTATCACTGTTGATGGGTAACGAAATGAGGTGATGGCATGTCGATGCCTGTTGTGGCAGTTGTCGGTCGTCCCAATGTGGGCAAATCAACCATGTTTAACCGCCTGATTCAAAAGCGGGTAGCAATTGAGGAAAGCACTCCGGGAGTGACGCGTGACCGTATTTACGGCCGTGTGGAATGGAGCGGCCGGGAGTTCTGGCTGATCGATACGGGTGGACTAACATTCGATGAAGATACCATTTCCACAGAGATTTACCGCCAGGCCCAACTGGCCGTGGCAGAAGCTCATGTGATTTTAATGATGGTTGATGTACGCAGCGGCCCTATGCCGCTGGATTATGAGGTGGCTGAACTGCTGCGCCGCACCAATAAACCGGTGCTGCTGGTGGCAAATAAAGCTGAGCCCGGCATTTCTGAGGCCGAGGCTGCCGAATTTTATGCCCTTGGCTTAGGTAAACCATGGCTGACTTCAGCTTCCCATGGCCTGGGTACCGGAGATTTGCTGGATGAAATTATCAGGCTGCTGCCGGCAGGGGAAATCATGCCCGAAGACGAAGATTTATTGCGGGTGGCCATTGTTGGCCGGCCTAACGTGGGCAAATCATCCCTGACAAATAAACTTGCCGGTACCGAACGGGTGATTGTCAGTGATATTCCCGGTACCACCCGCGATGCAGTAGATTTATTGATTGAGCATGACGGGCAGCAGTATCTCTTTGTTGATACTGCCGGTATTCGCCGGCGCAGCAAAGTAGAAGAGGCTGTGGAATATTACTCGGTCTTACGTGCTATCCGGGCCGTGGAAGATGCCGATGTAGTTTTAATGATGGTGGATGCGGCGGAAGGTGTTACTGAACAGGATAAAAGAATTGCCGGCATTGCGCATGAGTCAGGCAGAGCGATCATTATTGTGGTTAACAAGTGGGATAAGGTAGAAAAAGACGGGAAGACCATGGATCTTTACCGTGATCATATACGTGAGCAGCTCGCCTTTTTGAGTTATGCGCCTATAATCTTTATTTCTGCTTTAACCGGACAGCGTGTTCACCGCCTGTTTGAGTTAATTAACTATGTGGCTGAACAGCATGCGCAGCGTGTGAAAACGGCACAGCTTAATCAGCTGGTAGAAGACGCCGTAGCCGTAACACCGCCACCGGCAAAGAAAGGCAAACAATTAAAGATTTTCTATATGACGCAGATTCGCGTCAAACCACCTACTTTTGCCGTTTTTGTTAATGACCAGGAATTATCCCACTTTTCCTATCTGCGCTACCTGGAAAATAAATTGCGCGAAACATTTGGCTTTGAGGGAACACCAATCAGGCTGTTGGTGCGCACAAGGAGTAAAAAGGGGGAGAGTTAAGTGAAGACAGCGGCAGCGCTTCTGGCAGCATACCTTATTGGGTCCATCTCCTTTGGTTATTTGGCAGGAAAGCTGCTCAAAGGCATTGATATTCGTAAGTACGGCAGCGGTAATGCCGGTACGACGAACATACAGAGAACCTTAGGCACTCTGCCTGCACTTATCGTGCTGTTTTTAGATATTAGTAAAGGTTGGTTGGCTGTCTGGCTGGCCGGTGTTTTGACCGGCAGCGAAACTGTGCCGCTGGCAGCCGGTCTGGCTGCCATTATGGGACATAATTGGCCGCTCTTTTTTAAGTTTCGCGGTGGACGGGGGATTGCCACTTCCATCGGTGTGATGCTGGGAGTAGCACCTTTAGTACTGCTGATTGCTGGCGGGATCGGTGTGACATTGATTGCCATTACACGCTATGTATCATTGGGTTCCATTACCGGGGCCTTTACTATTCCGATCTTAATGATACTTTTTCACCTGCCGCCCTTACAAATAGCATTTGGGACAGGCATTGCGGTGATGGCGATTTGGCGCCATCGTGAAAATATTTCCCGCCTGCTGCAGGGAACAGAAAATAAATTAGGCAGCAAAGTGAACTTGGGGAATGAGGCGAAGAAATGAAAGAAGTAACAGTAATTGGAGCAGGAAGCTGGGGGACAGCCATTGCCGTTGTGCTGGCACATAATTGTCAGCAGGTTACATTATGGACACGCCGGGATGAATTGTGCCGGCAGATTAATTCCAGCCGCGAGAATAGTGATTACCTACCCGGTGTGAAGCTGCCGGCTAATGTGGTGGCCACAGCTGACCTCTCAGCAGCCGTTAACAATAAGGAAGCCATTGTTTTAGTAGTACCCTCCCATACTGTACGTTCCATGGTGCAGCAGATTGCGCCGCTGCTCAAAAACTCTCCCATTATGGTCAGCTGTGCCAAGGGCTTAGAGGAAAGCACACTGTTCCGGATGTCGGAAGTTATTGAACAAGAAATGCCCGGCTGCAGGCTGGCGGTGCTGTCCGGGCCTAATCATGCTGAAGAAGTGGGACGTTTAGTTCCCTCGGCTACTGTTGTTTCTTCCCGGGAGCGGCGTACTGCAGAAGCAGTGCAGGAATTATTTATGACTCAGTGGTTACGCGTCTATACCAATCCGGATATAATCGGAGTGGAGTTAGGCGGGTCGCTAAAAAATGTGATTGCCGTAGCGGCAGGTATTGCCGACGGCTTGTCTTATGGTGATAATACTAAAGCTGCGCTGATGACGCGCGGCATCAGTGAGATAGCGCGTTTGGGCATGCAGATGGGGGCAGAAGCCTTAACTTTTGCCGGGCTGTCCGGCATCGGTGATTTAATGGTTACCTGTACCTCACGTCACAGCCGCAACCGTAAATTGGGCTTCGAAATAGGTAAAGGACGTAAACTTGATGAAGTGGTTTCCGGTATGCGCATGGTGGCGGAAGGTGTGCGTACAACGCATGCCGCCCGGGATTTGGCCCAACGCTATGAGGTTGAGGTGCCGATTACCGAGCAGGTTTACCAAGTTCTTTTTTATGGTAAAGATCCCCATCAGGCCGTTATCGATCTTTTTTCGCGGGAAAAAACTTATGAAATGGAAGAACAGGTAGCGTCAAATTTAAAAGATTGGTAGCATACACTCCGTTAGGGAGTGTTTTTTTTATTTTTACCGTAATTTGTCTGCCAAAAGTAATAATCGGTGTACGTGCTCATATAAATATAATGTTAAACTGCAATTGTTATACCGTTATGAAACTTTTTAGTTTAAAAGTTCACAGGGGAGGGATACCGTTAGTGTTTGACTGCAGCTTGAAAAAAGGAGGGAGAAAATATGGTTAAATTTGACCTGATTCAACACATTGTTGAAAGGACCGGCGGAGACATTTACCTGGGCGTTGTCGGGCCTGTCAGGACCGGCAAGTCAACTTTTATAAAAAAGTTTATGGAACTGGTTGTCATTCCTAATATAGCAGATCCTGCTGATCAGGAGCGCGCCCGCGATGAACTGCCGCAAAGCAGTGCAGGCCGCACCATCATGACCACGGAACCAAAATTTATTCCGGATGAAGCCATCGAGATTAAGGTACGCGACAATATTACCATGCGTGTACGCTTAGTCGATTGTGTTGGTTATGCTGTTGACGGTGCGGTCGGTTATGATGATGATGGTGCGCCCAGAATGGTAACTACACCATGGTTTGACTACGACATACCCTTTGAGGAAGCGGCAGAAATAGGCACGAGAAAAGTCATTACTGATCACTCTACCATCGGTATTGTGGTGACTACTGATGGCACCATTACCGATATTCCCCGTACAGCTTATCTGGATGCCGAAGAACGCGTGATTAATGAACTGAAAGAATTGGGTAAACCCTTTGTCATTCTGCTTAATTCAGCCCGCCCGTATTCACAGGAAGCACTGGTCTTAAAAGAGCAGTTGGCTGAAACGTATGATGTACCTGTGATCACTTTTAATGCCCAGCAGCTGGTGGAAGAAGATATTAATCTTATCTTCCAGGAAGTACTGTACGAGTTTCCTGTCCGTGAAGTTAACATTAATCTGCCCAGTTGGATCGAAGTACTTGAGGATGAACACTGGTTACGCACCAGCTACAATGATATTATCCGGGAAAGTGTAGTAGATGTAACCCGTCTCCGTGATGTTGACGGCATGGTAGAAACGCTCAGCACCAAAGATATCGTGGATAATATTGTCCTGAAGGAAATGGATCTCGGTACGGGCAGGGCAGTCATTGACATTCAGGCGTCAGAAGAGCTCTTTGAGCAAATCTTGTCGGAAATCTGCGGTATTGAAATTGAGGACCAGGCAGATTTACTGCGCATACTTAAAGAGAGTGTGACCGCTAAACGTGAATATGATAAAATTGCCGATGCCTTGGAGCAGGTACGTGAAACAGGATATGGTATCGTGCCTCCCCTGCTTGAAGAAATGACCTTGGAAGAACCGGAAATCATTCGCCAGGGCGGACGCTTTGGCGTGCGGCTGCGGGCCAGTGCACCTTCACTCCATATTGTCCGTGTCGATGTCAGTTCTGAGTTTGCACCCATTGTGGGTACAGAAAAACAAAGCGAAGATCTGGTTAACTACATTATGGGTGAGTTTGAAGAGAATCCGGAAAAGATTTGGCAGTCCGATATCTTCGGCAAGTCGCTGTACTCTGTGGTACAAGACGGCATCAGCACCAAGCTTGACAACATGCCGCCTAACGCCCAAGAAAAGCTGCAGGAAACACTGGAAAAGATCATCAATGAAGGCAGTGGCGGTCTCATCGCCATCATCCTTTAGTGTCAGGGGACGGTTCCTTGACACACTTTTCCCAGACATGCGGTACTGCAGAGGGCAGTTAACCTGTCAGCACCAGCAAGCGAAGTAATAAAAACACCCCCCTAACGCAGAGCAGTGAAGGGGGGTGTTTTTGTGTCAGGGGACGGTTCCATGACACGCTTTTTTCAGGTATTTACGGCCAAAGAGAGGTTGCTGCCAGTTCATCTAAGCTCTCTTAACAAGGAATCAAGGGCTAAATGGCGAATGGTATAGAAAACATTTAAGGGGAGCTCTTAGTAATGCGGAAAAGAAATTGGTTTATTCTACTGATCGCTGTCGGCACGCTGTACTATTTATCCTCTATACCTGGGTTGCGCGTGCTGCCGGTTTTGCAGCAAATTAATAAACTGTTAAAATACTTTGACCTCAGCATTTCAAGATTAGCCATGAAAATTGCCGCTCATCTCCCAACACAACTGTCACCGGCTAAAACTTTAACTGCAGATTTCCTAAACTATGCCAGAAGAAATCCGGTGATCATCGAGTTTCTCCTGAGAAAAGCCGCCCACGTCTTTTTCTTTTTTGTTATTACCTTGGTACTATTTTTGCTGCTGCGCAGCTACTTTCGTCAACCCTGGCAGGCCATCGTCAGTGCTTTTATCGGTGGCACCTTCATTGCGGTTCTGGATGAGTTCCACCAGGCTTTCGTTGTCAACCGACACGGTAATTTTGTTGATGTCTGCATTGACATGGTAGGTGTACTAACTGCTGTTTTACTATTGATACTCTCCTTTTGGCTAACCAGCCAACACCGTAAATCGTCATAAAAACACCCCCTAACGCGGTAAAGCGTTGGGGGGTGTACTTTTTCACAGTAAATTACAGCCTCTTTTCATCTTCTTCCCTGGCTTTTTTCTCCTTCAACCAACGGGAGACAATGAGACAAGCCACTGCCAGCAGTATTATACCGCCTGCCGCCATTATGATGGTCCAAGTAGAGGCTGCTGGCGTCTTTGCTTCTGTTTGGGGGGCAGGAATATCTTTTTTCTCTTCAATGGTGGTGCTGAGGGGAATCTTCTTTTCATAGCTTTCACCATATTCATCCTCATAAGTTAAGATAAGCGTCCCGCTGATTGCTCCCACCATATCCTTTGCTGCACGGAAGTTTGCCCTGCCTTCGGCAGAAGTCCCCGGCGCAATGGTCCCCACCAGCACACTGCCGCCACTGCTTAATCCCGGCAGCTCAAACTTGAGCAGCGCATTATAGATGGTGCTTTTACCCAGATTCATCAGCGTTATGGTTAAAGTAGGTGTATCCCCCTGCGTGACCCGGGGCGGCAGTGTCGGTTCTGTATATTCCAGCCGTACCGGCTGCCGGACTTGGATGATAATCTGATCTGCGGCACTTACGGTATTGCCGTGACTGTCTTCGTATTCCATAGTAATCGCAGCCGGATGAGGTTTTGATTGAGCTGTTGTTGTGGCTGTTACTTCAAGATTCCAGGTATAAGCACCGCCTTTGGTAATCTGCCGACAGTACTTAGCACCTGTACCTACAGGCAGGATCTCACCGCTGTTATCGACAAAGGAAAGTTTAATATTTTTTGCCGACTGCGAATTGCTGGTGTTACGCAGCGTGATTTTTAACTCTGCTGTTTCTCCTGCTTCCAGATAATCTTTTGCCAAGGCATAGCTCTCCACTATTAATTTGGGCTGAGAAGGGGGAGCAGGTGCCGGTTCGGGTGCCGGAGACTGGGGGTTGATGCCGTCGGTAATGGTCAGATAGAGTGTATAATCTTCAGTAAAAGTTTCCTCGTCCACCGTTTTACCTTTTACTGTCAGGATGATGGGGTAGGTGCCGTTAAGACGTTCAGTTTTCAGGGGCAGAGCAAAATGTAGTAAAAAACAATTAACCTGTTCATCCTCAAAAGTATAACTATTACTTGCAAACTGCTTTTCATAGTTTTGATAGACGAAAGGAGTATGTGCTGGGTCGCCCAGATTTACCGTCACTGTCAGGCTGCCTGCTGCTGTGGGGGCTAATAGCGGCAGCACCACCAGCGCCTGGTCCTTGCTGACAACGGGTAGATAACCTTCAGCGTAGCTTTTTTCCATGCCTTCATAAACATGTATGGTATCAATGGCTAGCAGCGGCCCGGCGGCAGCAGCCGTGGCATGGCTGCAGGCGGCTGAAAGAAGAATAAGCAGGCACAGCCAAGCAAAATGCCTTTTCATTTTTTCATCCCTCACAACTCTCGAATATTGGCTACAATACTGTCTTTGACAATACTTTTTACTTTGGCACGGATATTCAGGTAACAGAGAGCAAAAAGCAGAGCAGCAAATAATAGCGGCTGCCAGGTAGGAAGTACAGTCGTCACCAAACCGATATTTTCATATTTCTGCAGCCAAAGGCACAAGGCCAGCTCCGCCGTCATGCCGATAATTGTGCCCCAGCCAAACATGGCCGCTAACTGCCACAGGTATGAGGAAAGGATTACCTGCTGCGATGCGCCCACTGCCCTGATGGTGCCAATTTCGCGCTTACCGGCACGGATGCGTGCTGAAAGGGCGTTGTTTACCATACTGGCGCAAATGGTGAAAAAGAGAATGATAATGGCAGTGGCAGCGATTAACGTGCCGTACACGATTCTTTTTTTCTCTCTGGTCCGGGCCACCAAGGATACCATTTCCACTCCGGCCGTACGTGAGGCAATTTGGGAAAGGTTAGCCTCCAGGTATTCTTCCGTGGCAGCATCCGGACTCTCGCTCAGGGTGATGGCCAGGGTGCTGTAGGGAGCATCAAAACCTAGTGCCTGCAGCCCTGCCGCAGTGGTCACCAGAGCACCAACTTCTTCAGGATAAAAAGAATCAAAAAACTCATAAAGATGCTTTTTACCCGCAGTCATTTCCAAAATGGCTCCGATGGTAACGGTTCTGTCTATCCGCACTACATCATCAGGCAGGATGCGGCTGCCGTCTGCATCGTACTGCTGTGGACTTCCGTGTTGTGCCGGTTCTGCATCACTATAAAGCAGACTGATGGTGAGCGTGTCCCCTGCCTGAAACATGTCGTTTTGGTAAACTTCCGTATAGTTTTCCTTGGGGTCGATGATGAAATCACGGCGTTTGCTCCAAGTGCCGTCCCTGTTTTGTACTTCATAGACGCCGTACTTTGTTGGGGCGACAATTAATATTTCTTTGCCTGCAGCCAGTTTCTCCGGATTGATGCTGCCGGCAGCAACAAAGGGAGCAAGTTTTTCAATATTTTCATAATCAATGGCATAACAGTCCACCGTGAGATAATCCTGCTTATAACCGTATTTTTCCTTGCTGGCGAGGTAACTTTGCTGCTCTTTTAGCCGCCACTCCCGGCCCGCCTCATTACTGCTGCCATCAGCTGCTCCCGTAAGGTAAGCAAAATTCCAGCCGTTAGTGATATAAGGGGTAACTTTATCAGTAAGCAGCTTTAGTCTGATCACTTTTTCTCCCCGCACCGTTTTGACAGAAAAGAGGGCAGCCGCATCTTCTTTATCTTGTTCCGTAATGCCGGGGGCATGAAAATCATACTCCAGCAGCCAATCGTAACTGCGGGCATTTCTCCTTAAGTAATAATCACTGCCGTAGTGATAATCGGCTTCCCTAAGCAAAGGCTCGGCAAAAAAAACAACCAGTGACATCAGCACAATGGTCACAGACAGCATGGCCGTAATGCCAAGCCGCTTGTTCTGATAAAGGGTCCTGCTGCGTTTGGCTAAAAGCAGCGGCACATCAAAATGCTGCTCACTTGCTATTTTGCTCCGCCTCATTATGCGTGCCAGCTCCACATTACGGATGGCCTGCATGGGTGATACCTTGGCTGCAGCCCTTAAAGGAATGGAGGCAGCCAATCTGACACATAAAAAACCTCCTGTGGCCACACCAAGGAGCACCAAGGCATTGAGACGAAAAATATAGCTTTCGCCCATGGCCTTTGTTAAACCCCACACCGTCAGGCAGGAGAAGAGTAAGGCCAAGGGAATGGAGAAAAGTGCTAAAAGAGAAGTCTCACGGCCTAAAATTTCACGCAGCTGTTTTTGCGTGGCCCCTACTGCCCGCAGCAGGCCAAGCTGTTGTTTGCGAGCTTCTAAGTTGGAGGTAAAGGCATTTATAATCCCCAGGCAGGCTGCCAAAACCAGCACGAACACAATAATGATTAAAAACACATAAGTGATGATGATGTCTTCTCCGCTAGAATCATCAGCAAAAAGTACGTAACGGGTATCTTCAAAAGGCAGACCGCGATTTTCATTTTGCTGCTCTGTGTGAGCAAAATATAAATCCAACAACTGTTTAAAAGATGAGGAATCGGCATAGCGCCCGTAAACATTAATCACTGCTTTACCTCCGGCGGTGATCTCCTCTGCCGGCGAGAGGATGCCGGCAGGAAAATCCCGGTAGACGGGCAGAGCGGAGTTCCACTCGTCCAAATAAATCAGTTTGTCGCTGATGATCCCCACCAGTTTATAATTCTTTTGCACAGTGCTGTCTAAGAAGTCTACACCGTCAGGGACTGCCAGCGTGAGCGCTAAAGTATCACCCAACTCCGCCTTTGTGCGCAAGCGCGCCAGCATGCTTTGCTCCAGGGCAATTTCCCCTGCCCGCTCCGGCAGTCTGCCGGCAAGCACATCTTTACGTGCTAAAGCCAGAGCTTTTTCATCAAAAACCGCCACAGAAAAACCATTGGCTTTACTTTGTCCATCAGGCATTACATAACCATAAATAGCTGCTTTCCCGTAATCATTAGTTAAGATGCCTCCGGTCAACAGTTCTGTCATCGGCTCCCTGGCTGCATCAAAAAAAATGATATCCTGCTCTCCAAAACGCTGATAATGCCTTTCCCTCAGCGATGTAAACATGGTTGAAGCAAAGAGGAGCATAGTGGTGACAAAATAGAGGGCCAGCATAATGGCGACGGTAAGCAGCAGATACTGCCTGCGCCTGTTCCTGAAATTACCGAAGGCAATGGAAGTGAGCGAGATATCAGCTCTCAATTTGCTGTACCTCCCTTCGGCCGCTGTCATCTGTGACGCTCCCATCTTCCAGCAAAATGATGCGTTCAGCCTGTTCGGCAATGTGAAGATCATGTGTTACCATAATCAGCGTTACGCCCATTTCTTTACTGGCGTATTTCAACAGTGAGAGGACTTCTCTGCCTGTTTTGCCGTCCAAATTCCCCGTAGGTTCATCGGCAAAAAGGATGGCAGGTTTATTGGCCAAAGCCCGCGCAATGGCTACACGCTGCTGCTGACCGCCGGACAAGGCACTGGGCAGGTGATCAAGCCGGTGTTCCAGTCCTAAAATTTCAATCAGCATTGTCAGGTATTTCTTGTCGGGCTTTTTCTTATCCAGCAGCACAGGCAGGAGAATATTTTCGTACGCAGTCAGTTCCTGCACCAGGTTGTAAGCCTGAAAAACAAAGCCGAAGCGCCGCCGCCGCAGAATGGAAAGCTGGTTGTCATTATAAGCATACAGGTCTTCATTTTGATAAAAAACATTACCTGAAGTGGGGTACTCTAATCCTCCCAGCATATGCAGTAAGGTGGACTTCCCCGAGCCGCTTGGTCCCCGTACAGCACATATCTCTCCCTGTTCAAAGCCAATGGAGATGTCACGTATGGCATGTACAATGTTTTCACCAATGGTGTAGTCTTTACAAAGATTCTGACATTGTAAGATTTGCATACTATAACCCCCTTACCCTGATGCTACCAGCTCTACCTTACATCGTGCTGACGTCAAGCTTACATTTTTGTAAGCTAACCGGCTGCCAAGACTCCGTCTAAGATGGGAAAACACATGACTATCCGCAAGCCATGTGCTGTATTTTCTGCCGCTATTGTTCCATGGTGTTTTTCCACAATTGTTTTGGTAATGGCTAAACCAATCCCTGCCCCACCGCTGGCTTTAGTTTGAGCCGTACGATAGAAACGCTGAAACAGTTTGGGCAGTTCTGTTTCCGCAATACCGCCGCCGTCATCTTCGATGCTCAAGGTGACAACTGTTTCTGACGTTTCCAGCAAAACCTGAATGTGCCCGGCAGCAGTCGTGTGTTCACAGGCATTTTTAATAACGTTTTTCACTGCCTCATGTAACCAGTAGGCATCGCAGCGCAGCTCTGCTGTACCAATGATGGTAAACTTTTTTTCCGGATACAGCACCTTTAATTCTTCCCAGACCTGTTCCAGCAGCCGGGACAAATCATGCTTGGCAAACTGCAGCTCATAGACATCGGCACGCAGCTTCTCCAGGCGCAGCAGGGAATAGATTAAATGCTCCATGCGTTCGATCAGTGCCAGCTGTTTTTGGCTGTGCGCACCTAAGTTTCTCGCCTGGTCCATCTCACAATA
The DNA here is from genome assembly GCA_012522335.1 of Bacillota bacterium. Lineage (GTDB taxonomy): Bacteria > Bacillota > Dethiobacteria > Dethiobacterales > Dethiobacteraceae > UBA9865. The sequence continues at coordinate 1,834 of JAAYKP010000024.1, read as the reverse complement.
CAGTTTTAGTGCCGCCAGCGGTGTTTTTAGCTGATGTGATACATCGGTAATGAAATCGGCATTGCGTTTGCTGCTTTTGCGGGTATTCTCACGTTCCAGTAAGAGTCTGCTTTCCAGCTCCACTACGGAATTTTCCAGTACTGCAAATAAATCATCGTTGACGCTAAATTTCGGTGTTTTATTCTTGCCGGCCAGAAAATCCATAATCTGCCTGTGTAGTCTGGTTACCTCTTTTTCCTGCCGTCTTTGCAGAGAAAGAGAGAGGAGCAGCACTGCTGTGCCAAGCAGCAGTACAGCCAGTCCTCCCCATTTACTAAGACCGTTACCGTAAGCAAATAAGACCGCCCCCAAAGCAGCCAGGCTTCCCGAGCATAACGAAATCAGCTGCATGGCTTTTCCTCCCAGCGATAGCCAATGCCGCGCACAGTGCGAATGTAGGACCCGCCGATTTTTTCACGCAGGCGGCTGATATGTACAGAGAGGGTATTATCATCGATAAAGCTGCCGCCGTCATCCCAAATAGTCTGCAGCAGTATTTTACGCGTCAGAACTTTGCCGGCGTTGCGCAGCAGGGCTGCTAAAAGTTGAAATTCAGTTGGCGTCAGGTATAAAGGTTCTCCTTTATAGTAGGCATTCATTTTTTGCAAATCGACCTGCAGTTCACCGCACCGGTAGAAAGTAGGATGATTTCTTCTTAAGAGCGCCCGGATGCGCGACAGCAGCTCTAACAGGCGGAAGGGTTTAGTTACATAGTCATCGCCACCGGCATCCAGACCGCGCACAATTTGAATTTCATCATCCCGGGCCGTCAAAAAGAGAATGGGGGTATCATTACCATTCCTGCGCCACTGTTCACATAGCTCCAGTCCGCTGCCGTCGGGCAGCATAATATCTAAAATAACTAGATTGTAGGTATTATTTTCTGCAAGATGCCGCGCCTCTTTATAAGTGCCGGCACAATCAACGCTGTAGCCTTCACGCTGCAGCAGTTCACACAAACCATCCTGCAAAAACAAATCATCCTCAACAAGTAATAATTTAGTTTTCATATGTGAATCCCTCAAACTCTAAATTTCCCTTCCAGTATATCACAATAAAAGTTTTGAACAGTGTAAAGTAAGCTTAAGAATTTGTAAGAAAATAATGAGAGCAAAAGTTAAGGAAGCAGTTGAAACCTGTTGTCAAAGTGTGACAAAGAACCGTCCCCTGTCACGGAAATAAAAAATGCTGTATCTGTTTAAAATAAGATATAGTGTTTGAAAGTGGGGGGAAAGTAGTGTTTACAGCAACTAATTTATTATATCCGGTGTTTTTGCTGATAGTGTTCAGTTTAACTGTAATTCTGATTCCCAGGGAAGTTTACAAAAAATATATGATTTATGGTATGCTGGTAGGTGGGCTGGGTGATGTGCTCTCTGTCTTTGTCTATCAAAATCTTTTAGGTTTTATGTGGTTTAAAAATCAAGGCTTGTTTTATGTTTTGGGGCAGCATGCTCTGTCACCGCTTTGCTGGACTTTTACGGTGATGATTTTTTTGTATTTTTTGCCGGCAAAACGCTTCTTTCTTTATGTGTACACACTGGCCTGGGCTATGGCCAGTGTCTGTTACGGTTATGTAGTCCAGAATGCTAAGCTGTTTGATTTTAAAAGCTGGTTTTATCCCATCCCCGCTTTTATTGCTTTTTTAATTTGGTGGAGCTTTGCAGTGTGGCTGTACAGCAGGACAGAAGAGACAGTTATCAGCTAAACGGGTGGCTGCCCAGAAAGGTATCTGCCATTGGTTTAGCGCTTTGTCAGAAGCCGACAGCAGGAAGCGGGAAAAATACCACAATGT
>JAAYKP010000154.1 GCA_012522335.1 Bacillota bacterium | reverse complement strand
TTGTATCATATACACCCGTTTTTGGCAAGTCTAATTATTTTGCTTTACCCAACTGGGCAGCCTTTTGTGTATTGACACGAATACCTGGTCCCATGGTGGTCGTAACAGTAATGGAACGCAGATACTGTCCCTTCGCCGCAGCCGGTTTAGCTTTCAGCAGAGTATCAATAATGGTATAAAAGTTCTCCAACAAACCCTCCACCGGGAATGATGCCTTACCGATAGGCACGTGGATAATACCGCTTTTATCCACACGATACTCCACTTTACCGGCTTTAATCTCTTTGACGGCGCGGGCAACATCCATGGTTACAGTACCGGTTTTAGGGTTGGGCATCAGGCCCCGGGGACCTAAAATACGGCCAAGTTTACCAACTGTACCCATCATATCCGGCGTAGCCACTGCTACGTCGAAAGCAAACCAACCCTCCTGCACCTTAGCCACCAGATCTTCTGCGCCAACAAAATCTGCGCCGGCAGCTTCTGCTTCTTTAGCTTTCTCACCCTTGGCAAAGACGGCAACCGTTACATTTTTACCGATGCCGGCAGGCAGCACAACAGCACCACGCACCTGCTGATCAGCATGTTTAGGGTTAACACCCAATCTGACAGCCAGCTCAACAGTGCTGTCAAACTTGGTAGATGCAGTCTTTTGCGCCAGTACTAATGCTTCTTCCGGATCATAATGAAGTTCACGATCAATTAGCTTTCTGGCTTCTAAATACTTTTTACCTCGTTTAGCCATTTCTTTTCCCTCCTTGTGGTGCGAGCGAGGCGGCAGCACCTCTCCCACGTAATCAAAAAACATGAAAAAATAATAAGCAATTATTGAATAGTAATACCCATACTGCGTGCCGTTCCTTCAACCATCCGCATGGCGGCTTCTATATCATTAGCGTTAAGGTCTTCCATTTTAAGTTCTGCAATTTCACGGACCTTATCCCGCGACACAGCTGCAACTTTAACTCTATTTGGCTGTCCGGAAGCAGTATCGATCCCGGCTGCTTTTTTTAACAGTACAGCGGCAGGTGGGGTTTTGGTGATAAAGCTGAAGGAGCGATCTTCATAAATAGTAATTACCACAGGAATCACTAAACCTGCTTGTTTAGCAGTACGCTCGTTAAACTCTTTACAAAAGCCCATGATATTAACACCATGCTGACCAAGCGCAGGACCTACCGGGGGCGCCGGTGTAGCTTTGCCCGCAGGAATCTGCAGCTTAACAAGACCTTTTACTTTTTTTGCCATCTGATACACCTCCCATCTTTGCTAGATCTTTTCTACCTGAAAATAATCAAGCTCAACCGGGGTCTCCCGACCGAACATGGAGACAAGAACTTTAATCTTACGTCTGTCCGGCAGCACTTCTTCTACACTGCCGATAAAATCAGCAAAGGGTCCCTCAATAACCCGTACACTTTCACCAACTTCAAATTCAATCTTCGGTTTGGGCTCGTCCATACCCATCTGTTTAAGGATCTGGGCAACCTCGCTTGGCGAAAGGGGAATAGGTTTGGAACCGGGCCCGACAAATCCGGTGACACCTGGCGTGTTGCGAACAACATACCAGGAATCATCAGTAATAATCATTTCCACCAGTACATAACCGGGAAATACTTTCTTCAGCGTAGCCTTCTTTTTACCGTTTTTAACTTCATATTCCTTTTCCATGGGAACAAGGACACGAAAGATCTTATCCTGCATCTCCATGGACTCTACGCGTTTTTCCAGGTTTGTTTTTACTTTGTTTTCATAACCTGCATATGTGTGCACCACATACCAGTTTTTACTCATGGGCCGGGGGATAACCCTAACCTCCTTACTATTGGAGAATCAGCTTCAGCAGTTCAGTAAAGCCTGCATCAAGCAGCCAAAAGAAAACACCGATAAACAGCACGGTCGTCAGCACCATTGAGGTATAGACCGTTATTTCACGGCGATTGGGCCAGTGAACTTTTCTTAATTCTTGTCTGACTTCCTTAAAATATTTGGACAGGTCTTTAACCTTGCCAGCCACTTAACCACATCCTTGCAACAAAATCAAATATGGCTTACGCTCACCTAATAAAGGCTACTTTGTTTCCTTATGGGCAGTATGTTTTTTGCAAAACGGACAATATTTGTTTAATTCGATGCGATCCGGAGTGGTTCGCTTATTTTTGGTCGTATTGTAGTTCCGCCGTTTACACTCACCGCAAGCCATAGTAATTTTAACGCGCATTGCTCACACCCCCTAAAACACGATGTTGGGCTTTAAATGCCTGTAAACTAAAGTATAACCCCAGGCTGCAGCTGAGATTTCACTTTTTCAAATTTACCATACTTTATATGGCGTTGTCAAACTTTTTTGTCATGATGGCAGCCGCAGAAATAATGCAGTAACTACTTATTATAACCAGGGGCCTGCTTAACATACAGCCCCGTTAGCAGTAAGCGCTAACGGGGCTGTCCATCATGCACCCCAACTATCGATCCACACAGAGGTGTGCTGCTCTGTCAGCAGTTAGCCGTCTTAATCGATAATTTTAGTTACAACGCCGGCGCCCACGGTACGGCCGCCTTCACGGATAGCGAAGCGCAAACCTTCTTCCAGAGCGATGGGCGTAATTAATTCAATTTTCATTTGAATGTTGTCGCCGGGCATTACCATTTCTA
>JAAYKP010000153.1 GCA_012522335.1 Bacillota bacterium | reverse complement strand
TTTAATGCTTGATTGTTTGACAATTCAGATATTATTTGTTAGTTTTAAAATGAGGAAAAACGAAAGAAGGGATAGCTTGAAAAAAACCATTATTGTGATGGCGTTAGCTGTAGCTGTGCTGTCAATACTTGCTTACCTGCAGGGGGGGACTGCTCTGGTCGGAGAAGGTTTTCTGATTGGTGTGCGTATGATGTGGAATGTCTTACCGATGCTGGTGGCAGCTTTTGCGCTGAGCGGACTGGTGCAGGTTCTGGTTAACCGTGAGAAGATGAGTGCCATTTTAGGTAAAAGCTCTGGTTTCAAGGGAATGCTGCTGGGTTCTTTAGGCGGCGGTTTTTTACCTGGCGGTCCCTATGTGGTCTACCCGCTAATCTCATCCTTTATGGGTACCGGTGCTGATGCGGCAACGATAATGGCATTGGTAGTAGGTAAAAGTCTTTTAGATCTGGCCCGCCTGCCACAAGAAGCTGCCTTTCTGGGGACTAAAGTTACGGCTGTTCGCTATGGGATTACTTTCACCTTTCCCCTGCTGGCAGCAATATTGACAAAGATATTCTTTCCAAATCTTACAGAGGAACTTGCTCGTTTTCGTGAGCAGCTGCAGCAGCGGGAGGAGGTGGCCAAAGAATGAATTCACAAACCATCCTCTTAGGCAGTTTAGCTCTGCTGGCGTTTCTTATAGCTTTGCGCCGCCGAGACGGCAGTCATAAAAAGGGCTTACAGATGGGCGCAAAAGTTTTTTATAGTTACCTGCCGGTGTTAGTTCTTGCCTTTTTCCTCGCCGGTTTACTGCAGGTGGCATTACCAACTAACTTGGTGCGCAGCTGGCTGGGAGCAGAGTCGGGTTGGCGCGGTATTCTTGTCGGGTCATTTGCTGGTTGGTTGTTTGCTGCAGGGCCATATGCGGTGTTTCCTATCATTGCCTCAATGATGCAGAGTGGGGCCAGCATCGGTACGGTTGTTGCGCTGTCTACCAGTTGGGCACTGCTGAGCTTATCTAAACTGCCATACGAACTGGCTATTTTAGGACCCCGCTTTACTTTAACCTTAAAAATAGTGACTTTTTTAATGCCGCTGTTGGCAGGTTTTCTGGCACAGTTATTTTTTGGCGCCATGGTAATGTAAGGAAATTAATAGAAAATTCAGAATAGTCCTTGCAGTATAAAATAAAATATGCTATACTTATTTTGCAGCAATCTACGGCCTTATTTCATAAGCAAGAGCCATGCGACCTCCCTGCGTGGCTCTTGCTTATGCTTTTTAGCGGGCACTGCCGCCGCCGCCGCCGAAACCTCCACCACCGCCAAAGCTGCCACCGCCGCCAAAGCCACCGCCTCCGGAAAACCCGCCACCACGGCCGGCACCGGAAGAGGGAGGACTGGAGGCAATGCGCACTGTTTCGTTAAAGGACTGGGTAAGTTTATCAAAGCTGCGTGTCATGGCTGCCAAGGAGGCGGCTCTGTAGGTGCCGCTGTAGAGGAACCAGCCATGACCAAAGGTGTACTCTTCACTTTCTGGTGGGAAGACCAGCTGTAATTGTTTGATAACTTCTTTGGCGACGCCCAGTGTAATGGCATAGACCATATAGTGCTCCCAGATAACTAACGAGGGAAGCTCATGGCGATCCAGATTGGAAAAATCTAAGAGAAATTTACGGAAGGCACGCCAACGTACAAACTGTTCCTGACCATGACGTGAACGTCGCCTGAGCAATACACCGGTGACAATAATAATTAAGCCGCCAATGATAAATGCCGGTGTGAGCAGATTAGCCAGCAGCACTCCCAGGGGCAGCATGATGATGCCCACGACTATGACCATACCTTTGGCCAGGTTAATACTTGTATCAAAGAAGTCAAGTTTGCTGCTCTGCGCATAGACGGCATGCTGCCACTCGGTCCAGAAAGAGCGGAAGCGGGAGGCGTGTTTTTTAGCATAGCGCTCCAGGTCGTCAAAAGTAAAAGCATCATTTTTTGTTACCCGGGTAAAAAGAAAATCCAGCAGCATTTGTTCGTGTGCGGCTAAAGGAGCCTCCTTTGTGGTCCGGATAATGCGGTAATCTTCCTCTTTTTTCCTTCGCAAAAAGCCGCGTTTTTCTACCATTACCTCTTCAATTTGCAGAAAACCTTTGCGGGCCAAATCTACGATGGTGGCCGTCAGATCTTCTGTGGTCGGTTTCCCAAAACGCCACAGCACACCTAGTTCTGCCGGCGTATAATCTGCCGGCAGCTCACGATAATAATCGCCGTTAAAAGTTGCTTTAAACTCTTTGCCGTAACGGTACCAGGCCCAGAAGGCAAAGACGCAGCTGCCCAATAAGACTAAGGCTGCCAGGTAGGGTAAAAATGGTGACTGCCGCGGAACTGTGGGCGAGGGACGCCACTCTTCCTCAACTTGCTTTTTTGCTTCTTCACGTTCTCGGTTGGCCTGTTCTGCTAACTGCTCTTCCTCTGCTAAAATATCCGGGAGAGCAGTTTTATTGGTATGGTGAACGGCCTGTGGCACCAGTGAAGTAGGAAAAGTGACCCGTCCTTCCAGATAGGTATAGGCCGGCAGTGGTTCGATTTCCCAGGTAATAAGATCTTCTGCCGGTATTTGTACTTCTCCGTATAACGGTCCATGTCCCCAGGCGCGTATCTCCTCGCTCGCCGCGTTTCCCGGCAGCCGGAGACTTACTTTTACTTTCTCTGCCGCCACCTCCCATTCAGCGCCAATGAACTGATAATACAATTCTGCAACATCATTATGCACCATCACTACATCATTAACACGATATTGTATGGTAAAGGTACGGCTTGTATTTGTTGCTTCAAAACTCCAGTCAATCAGAAACCTGTCCGGTTCTTTTTTAATCATATAGGTACCGGCCGGTCCGTATTCGGTACCCGGATTAAAGGTGTAGGGCACATTGTTCTCGGAGACGAGCACATCACTAATGGTGATTGGCTTTTGTGTTTTGATCCACATGGAGATGCCCCGATACGTACCGTTGAAATCAACGGTACGCTGTTCTGTGACCAACATATCCCCCTCAGGGGTTATTTCCGCCTCGATGATGATTTGGGGGAAATAGTAGGAGCGGGCTTCAGCCTGCTGAGACATGATTAAGAGCAGACAGAAGCACAGCAGTAAACAACGGCCTGTAAACTTCAGCTGCTTAAACATGGTATCAGTCAAACTTGACATTAACCGGATTACGGGCATCCGTGTCGTCGTTTAAATTAAAGTATTCAGCAGCTTGGAAACCAAACAGACCGGCAATTAATACGGTAGGGAACACCTCTCGTTTTGTGTTGTACTTCTGCACAGTATCGTTATAAAATTGGCGGGAAAAAGCTATTTTGTTTTCCGTAGCACTTAATTCTTCCTGCAGCTGTTTAAAATTGCTGTCCGCTTTTAACTGAGGGTAGTTTTCTGCCAGGGCAAAAAGAGATTTCAGTGTTCCGGTCAAAACATTCTCTGCTCCGGCCTGCTCTTGTAAAGAAGTTGCGGACATCGCCTTGGCACGGGCTGCTATTACCTGTTCCAGAGTTTCGCGCTCATGCTGGGCATAGCCTTTAACTGTATTCACCAGGTTAGGGATTAAATCGTAGCGTCGGCGCAGTTGAACATCTACCTGTGCCCAGGCATTTTGTACACGCTGCCGCAGACCAACCAGAGCGTTATAGCTAAAGATTAAAAATATACCAAGGAGAACGAGGGCACCGATTAAATATGGCATTACTATCACTCCCTAATTTAAACTAATATAACATATTATCTTATCGTGGTGTTTACTCCTGCTTAATTATGCGCAGGATAAAATTTATTTTCTCACTTGGGGCCGGCATTAGTAGTAATTATATTGGGAAAATAAAAAAAAGTCAGTCTAATCTCTTTATCTTATTAAAATATTAATAATTTAGAGTCTTGTTTGTGGTAATATATGAATCACCTATCAGCCATAAACATTACTTATATGAAGATTAGGGTTATTGGGGATGCAGAAGCCTGTTTTCTCCAGCAAAGTAAGGCTAAGGAGGTGGAAAGAATGATTCTTAACGGACTGTTGGAGCGTATCGCTGAGGCTAACAAAACTGTCTTTGAGCAGCAGGGGAATAGGCGTTTAACCCCTGGCAGTCTTGTTCAAACTACTTCAAGGGTACAACTTTCTTACGCCTCCGAGTCTGATTATTTGGGTTCAACTTACCTGCAGCACGAATATTGGGAAAGCAGCTGTCTTTAGGTGTAGATCTTTGCTGGAGATTGCTGAAAAGCCACCACTTTGTTGGTGGCTTTTCCTCTGAGGCATCAATGTCGGAGCCAGGCGGCAATATCTGTGATAACTTCCTGCGCAACGTTGCCGGGCTCTTCATATTCGGCCGGCAGACTGGGCTGTTCACCCCAGATAAATAAATGGTTAAGGGCAGGATAACTTTTAAGCTGTACCCTGCTCTGACTGCCTACTGCTGCCTCCCAAAGGGAAAAATCAGCCATGGTAACCTGGTAGTCCCGTTCCCCTTGTAAAATCAGCATGGGCAGGTTAAGTTTTTTGGCTGCTTCTGTTGGCTTGTAGTGGCGTAAATCTAACCAGTAGCTGGCGGGAATATTTAAGAGTTTCTCAGGCGGAGTGACGGCAGTAAGCCCGGGGTCTTTTATACTGGCAATCTGTGCTTCAAGCTGCAGTATGGCGTCAGCCTCTTGTTCTGTGATGACGCCATCAGCATGGGCGAGATATTTTGTTTGTTCTAAAATCAGTTCCTCAAGGGGGCGGGCCGGGGCGGCCAGGATAATCAAACCGGCTACTTGGTCAGCGGCAGCAGCAGCGATACGTGGCGCCAGCATGCCGCCTAAACTATGACCCAGGATATAAATCCTGTCCCGGTCAATTTTCTCCTGCTGCCGCAGCAGCTCTACGGCAGCCACTGCATCGGCAATAGTTTCTTCCTGCACAGTAAATTCAGTAAGGGCTGCCAGTTTTTCCGCATAAACCTTTGTGCGTTTATCATAGCGTAATACAGCTATGCCTTGGTTTGCCAATCCCCAGGCTAAATCTTTGAAAGGCTTGACAGCAGCAGTTAAGCCAATTGTTTCATCCCGATCGTTAGGACCCGAACCATGTACCAGGACGACAGCGGGAAATGGACCGCTGCCGTGAGGCAGGGTGAGAGTGCCGGGGAGAGCCCATTCCTCGCCTATTGTTACCTCAATTTCAGTGAAATTCGCAGGCAGTGCATAGTCCGGTGTCTGATAGGCAGCGGTCTG
>JAAYKP010000152.1 GCA_012522335.1 Bacillota bacterium | reverse complement strand
TCTGCGGTGTAATTTCTTTAACAAATTCTTTATCCTGCTTGGCCATCCTATCATTCCTCCTTGTAACCTCAACCGAAAGCTGACAATCTGACTAATACTAACAAATTATATCATATCGACTACCCCTGAGCAATTAACATTAAGCAGCTTAGCAGTAAAGGAGCGGTTACCCGCTCCTTTTGCTGAAAACTAATCATGTTTAAACAGTTCTGTTGTTAGATATCGCTCGCCCGTATCGGGAGCAATGGCTACGACACGTTTGCCCGGTCCCAGCTTACTGGCCAGCTGCAGAGCAGCAAAAACCGCGGCGCCACTGGAAATACCGACCAGCAGGCCTTCTTTTGCTGCCAGCTGCCTGGCGGTTTCCATGGCATCCTGATCGTTCACCGGAAACACTTCATCAACTATATCTTTATTGAAAACAGAAGGCACAAAACCTGCTCCAATACCTTGGATTTTATGCGGTCCCGCTTTTTTACCGGATAAAACAGCCGAAGCCGCCGGTTCCACTGCAATAATTTTGACAGCTGGCAGCTGCTGTTTTAAAACTTCACCCACACCGGTTACTGTACCACCGGTACCAACACCGGCAACAAAAGCATCAAGCTGTCCCTCTGTTTGCTCAAGAATCTCCCGTGCTGTTGTCGTACGATGTATTTCGGGGTTAGCCGGGTTCGCAAACTGCTGCGGCACAAAATAGTGCGGATTCTCCTGCAAGATTCTCTCCACTTCATCCAGTGCCCCCTGCATCCCTTTGGCGCCGGGAGTAAGAACATACTCAGCCCCGTAAGCCTGCAGGAGGTTGCGCCGTTCCACAGACATGGTATCCGGCATTACTAAAATCAGACGGTAACCCCGCGCCGCAGCCAGCATGGCTAAACCTATGCCGGTATTGCCGCTGGTAGGCTCCACAATGGTGTCACCAGCTTTTAATCTTCCTTCTGCTTCTGCCGCCAGAATCATCCCAAGCGCAGTTCTGTCTTTAATGCTGCCGCTGGGATTAAATGACTCCAGTTTTACCAAAACTTCAGCCATGGCAGAGTCAGTCAGTTTAGTCAGGCGTATCATAGGTGTTTGCCCGATTAGCTCTACCACACTTTGTGCAATTCTCATGAGCTCCCTCCTGACTTAACAAAAAACTATCTCTAATCTCTGGATGCCCCAAACGACTTCTTTTGCAGCATTTGTGCTGCCTTTGCCACCATTTGCCTGGGCACCTTAACCAGCACCTCACTTACCACACTGGTGGACATGCTGTAGCCGTCACCCAGCGAATCCCTGTCCAGAATAACTGGAATTTTTGCCGCTTCCAGCATGCCTTTAATCACTGCTGCCTCTTCCCATGAAGCTGCTTCAAAAACAGAAACCCAGTTATCAATACCTGCGTATTTCATCAGCTGCCTCCTTTTCGGATAGTAGCTTGCCCAGAGTTTACTACTTTTAAGCAAATCTTCCGTGGTACTTTAACGGCTTATTTTCTGTATACTACTTTTTACGCAGCATGCTTGACAAAAATGTTTTTCCGGAAGTCAAACTAAAGCCGAGCAGCGAACGATTCTTATGAAATGTCTCGTCAAGGGCATTGAGCACCACATCAATTTGTTCCCGGGAAACTACCAAAGGCGGCTCCAAACGAATAACGTTAGGGTTGTTAAGGGTATAAGCAGTAATAATTCTGTATTCGTTTAACAGCACACCGGCAACCATGGAGCCTAGATATTCGCTTGCCAGTTTGTTAATTGCTCCGGCCAGTTTAGCCATGATGCCTTTGGCAGGCTGCTCAAATTCCACCCCTACCAGGAGTCCTTTACCGCGTACTTCGTGGATAATGGGGTATTTCTCCTGTAAGCTGCGTAAGCCGGACAGCAAATAATCTCCCAGCTCAGCGGCTCGCTGTGGCAGATTTTCAGTTTGAATAACTTCCAAGGCGGCGATGCCGGCAGCAGTTGCCCAGGTATTGCCCCCAAAAGTAGAAGTATGCAGTAAACATTTCTCCACGCCACCGTAGGCCGCATTCCAAATCTCTTCGGTGGTGATAAAGGCTCCGATGGGCATAATGCCACCACCTAAAGATTTAGCCAAACACATTACATCAGGTTCCACACCTTCATGGTCACAGGCAAACATTTTTCCTGTCCGCCCTAAGCCGGTTTGAATTTCATCTACGACAAACAAAGCACCATAGCGGTGGCAAAGTTCCTTTGCTGCATTTAAGTAACCTGCCGGGGGAACAATCACACCGCCTTCACCTTGTATCGGCTCAACAATAAAAGCGGCCACGTCATTCTTTTTCAATTGTTCTTCCAGGGCGGCCAACTCCCCATAGGGAACGACATCACAGTGCGGCAGCATCGGCTCAAAGCCTTTATGATATTTTTTCCTGCCGGTTACAGAAAGTGCTCCCATTGTTTTACCGTGAAAACCGGCCTCGCAGGAAAGAATACGGGACCGGCCTGTCGCAATTCTGGCTAATTTGAGGGCTCCTTCCACTGCTTCAGCACCACTGTTGCAGAAAAAAGTGTTACTCAGCTTGCCAGGAGTAATCTGCGCCAGATTATAGGCCAAAGCACTGGCTACCCCATTCATGGAAGCCTGCAGCAGGTTGGGCCTGGCTGCCACTTTCTGCATGGATTCGATTACATAAGGGTGATTGTGTCCCAGATTGAGGGAACCATAACCACCGAGAAAATCTAAATAACAATTACCATCGCTATCCCAAACATTTACCCCCTGGGCTTTAACATAATACTTGTCAAAATCAAGCAGTCCCAAATAGGTGCATAAGCCGGGGTTCATATGGTTTTTAAAGTTTTCTCTCACCTGCGCGCGTGTAAGCTGCGGCAGGTCTGAGATTGTGTACATTTTTTTCATGTTTATCTATCTCCTCACCTTGTGGATAAAGACTAATTCCACAAGAACCGGTAAATTCCTGCTCACAGGCCCTGCCTTGCTGAGGGCGGACCGCTGCCGACCGCTTTTTTTCATACTTGCTCAACTTTTGGGCCAAATAACAGAGCGAGCCATATAGTCAAGCTTTAAATGTTCCTGCAGACGCTGGTTTACATCATCGTGGGTCAGCTCCTGCAGCACCTGCAGATAATCAAAGAAATTAATATTTTTAAAGTGATAGGCAGGATAGCTATTGGCAACAAACTCCAGCGAGTTGAAACTTTTCAGAAACTCACCCATTGCCTTACGTTGATAATGGGCAAATTCTGCTTGTGAGATGCCCTCAGCCTGAGCACGCTTGATGCCCGCAACCAATCTGTCGTATAATCTTTCCGGATCTGCCGTTTCACCGCCGATAATAGAATGGCTGTAATCTATTTCCGCCACGTAACCGGCATCAAACTCATCATCGATCAGACCTTCTTCATACAGCTCGTTATAAAGTTTTGAGCTGGGGCCAAAAACTATATCCAGCATTAAATTCGTGGCAATCTCCCGCCGGAACAGTTTTTCCCCATCGTAACCTAAATCTTGTTCTTTAAACCCGATATTAAGCAGCGGCTCAGAAACCACTAATGTTTGCTCTATATATTCCTGGGCAATCTCTGCCGGTTCCTGAGGCAGGAGGCGTTTAATCTCACCCAGCGGCTGATAGTTGTGCTTATGAATATTATTTTCAATTTGTGCCAGTACCTGCTCCGCATCCACATCGCCGACCACAAAGATGGCCATATTGCTCGGATGATAAAAAGTTCGGTAGCACTGGTAAAGAACTTCTTTATTTATTTTACTGATACTTTCCACGGTGCCGGCAATATCTATTCTTACCGGGTGTTTCTGGTATAAAGCCCCCAGGAGATTAAAAAAAAGCCGCCACTGTGGATTATCCTCGTACATGCGAATTTCCTGGCCAATAATGCCTTTTTCCTTCTCCACACTTTCATCGGTAAAATAAGGATTCTGCACAAAATCCAACAACAACTCCAGACACTGCGTGAAATTGTCTGTGGCTGCAAACAGATATGTGGTATTGGTAAAATTGGTGAAAGCATTACTGGAGGCGCCCAAAACTGCAAAGCGGTCAAAGGCATTGCCTTCCTCATCTTCAAACAGTTTATGCTCCAGAAAATGCGCCACACCGTCAGGAACCTGCAGTTCCCGCTTCTCACCCTCCACAATAAAATGGGAGTCAATAGAACCAAAGTTGGCAGAATAAGTAGCATACTTTTTATTATAACCTTTTTTGGGCAGGACAAATACTTCCAGGCCGGGCTCAATGCGCTGCCAGTACAGTTTTTCTTTGATAACGCTCTGCTCAAGTATTTTCGTCATTTATGCGCCCCCCTTTGTCAGAAAATAAACTGTATCCAAGTCTATTTTTTCAGCCACACGCACAATATCATCACGGGTGACGGCATTTAATCGTGCCAGCAAAGTTTCCGTATCATAAACCCGTTCTGCTAGAATTCCATCCACTGCCCGGTTAATCAGGGCACCGGGATGGTCTTCCTCTACCAGAAACTGATTGCGTAAACCGCTGCGGGTATTATCCACATCAGCCTGGCTGAATGCTCCTTTTTTCATATCCAGAACCTGCTGATTGATAATATCTAAAGTCCGCTCATAGTTGCTTGTCTCAATACCGGCGGAAATAATCATCAGGCCTTTATGTTTTTCTAACCGGGAATAGGCGTAATAAGCTAAACTGGCCTTCTCCCGCACATTTTGAAACAGTTTGGAGTGAGGAAAGGTGCCCAGGATTCCATTATACATCAGCAGGGCAGCATAATCATTATCACCATAATGCAGCCCGGTGCGATAACCTAAAACCAGTTTGCCCTGGGAAACATCCATTTCATCCCTGACATAACGAACTTCCCGCCGCTGTACGTCTACTATTGTCGGGGGCACCTGCTTTTCTGAACCGCGTCGATATGTAAAAATACTTTGCACCAAAGCAAAGGTCTCCGCCACATTTAAATCACCAACGATGTGCAGCTCAACGGGAGTTTCCTGCAGAAAGGTTTGATAAAACTGATAAAGTGAAGACGCATCAACTTTGGCCAGCTGCTCCAAGCTGCCATATTTAAAAACGCTAAAGGGCTCATCCGCACACATACTCTGCAGACAGCGTTCTATAGAATACGCTATCTTATCATTAATCAGACCTTTGATAACTTTTTCGTGCTGTTCTTTTTCTTGTCTTACATAGTCAGCTTTAAAAGTGTCTCCTTCCAGCAGCGGGTTAGTCAGCAGCTCATTAAGTATTTCCAGTCCTTTACGCAGCAGTCGGTTTTCCTCAGGTAAATACTGATCGTGTACCAAGTCCAGCGTAAAACAGATGAGCTGGCGCTCACCTTTTTTAAATACTTCGGACATCAGCTCTGTGCCATAGAGCTCTTCCAAACGCCACGCCAACTTTTGCCGCGTCGGATAGGTATTTGTACCACGCTGCAGAACGGCCGGCAGCAGGGCGCTTTGCGTCACCTCGTTCTCACACAGCTGACGGTGAAAAATAAGCTGTACCAAAATTGTCTTGAACTTTGCTGTCGGGTGAATATAGACATTAATCCCATTTTCCAGGCGCTGATGCTTGAATATAGCCAAATTTGTTCCTCCTTCGCCACTATACGCTTTACTGCCAACAACTGGACATCTAACTTAATTCCCTGCTTAATGGTAGAATCCTGCTACCGCTACTATTTTACGTATCTTTAGGCTAAATATTTATTCTGCTGCTGTGAGTTTTCTTTAACTGCCCGCCACGCTAAAATAAGCAGCGGCACCCCTGCATACAGCAGCGTCGTAGCTGCAGCCACGACTCCGGAATCATTGGCGACAAAAGCCGTCACACTGCCCACAATAATCCCGATAAAACCCGCTGTCAAATCCGGATACATTTTATTGATATCAACTAAAACCCCCCGGGGACGGTAAAACAATACAGCCAGTACGCCTAAAAATACCAGGAGAACGCGGCTCCACTGCGAATAACGAAATAATTTTAAGTTCATTGTCCCTTTACGAATGATAATCTCTTTTAATGCCTGCCATCCCTGCTGCTGCAGCAGGACAAGCGTCCGGCCCAAATGCGACTGTAAATGTGCCGGAGTATACATATTAACGGCAACGGCTAAGCCGGCAAAGACTGCTGCAGTTAAAATAATAACCAAACAGCTTTTCCAATAAAAACGATAGCGCAGTAAAACTGCCAAAACAGCAGCAAAGGCGGCCAGCGCTGTCAGAGTGCCGCCAAAATTAGCACCACCGCCGGGTGCCACCATCAGCAGTACAACACCGGCAAACAAAAGGCCGGTTAAGCCCAACAGCCATTGGCGCCGGTGCGGCAGCAAAGTAAGCAGGGCAGTCACCCCCAGTACCGTTGTCCCCACTAAAATGCCCATATATTCATTGCCTAAACCATAATAGCGCGCACCTGAAACCGGGTCATAACCTAAAACTGAGACTTTCATTAACTGTGCATCACGCACAATGTCTACCAGCAGAGACAATGATGTGCTGCAGGCAATGACGGCAAAACATTCTACCGGCCCTGCTGTCAGTGTCTGCAGCAGCACCACAACCGCTGCTGCGGCCGCCGTGCTGACGATAAAACCCACGGTTGGCGGCAGCTGCGCCAGCGGCAGATAGAGCAGCAGCAGCGGAAAAGCTAACAGCCCCAGCAGGGCACTTTCAAAATATTTAACAGGTACTATATGTAAAAACAAATTCACTAAGGAGCCCAGAACAAAAATAATCTGGCAAAGCACATAAAACCTTAACAGTGGCGGACGTAAACGATAAATATTGTCTATCGCGCGCTGCATAGCCAGCAAATCCTGTACATTACCGCTCCCCGCCCGCTGCAGGGGACGGCCCAACATTTCCGTCGGCTGCGGTATGCCCATTCTGGCCAGCACCAGCGGCGCCAGATCGGTAACGGCTGCCAGTCCGGCACGCTGCGTTGTGGCAGAAGTCAGCAAATGGCCGGGAAGAAACGGCCCCCCCATGGCGGCCACGAAACCAAGACTGCCGGCACCTGCTGCTGCGCTGGGCGGGACGGCAGCTACCAGCAGCAAAACATCATCCTGCTGCAGAGCAGCAGTCAGACGCTCCAGCAGCCAGACTACGTCACGGAAAACTGCCTGTTCCAACTGTTTTGCAACCTGCTCCCGCAGCTGTGTACGATAATTATCTAAACGGGCAGTATCACCCCAGTCAATGAGCAGCACGTCACTTTTTGCATACAGCTCCTGAAAAGTCT
This sequence comes from Bacillota bacterium, assembly GCA_012522335.1. Taxonomy (GTDB): domain Bacteria; phylum Bacillota; class Dethiobacteria; order Dethiobacterales; family Dethiobacteraceae; genus UBA9865. The sequence continues at coordinate 1,822 of JAAYKP010000152.1, read as the reverse complement.
GCCAGACCAGTTCCTTATGCAGCCGCACCCCATAAGGGAACATGGGCTCACTGGTCAGAACTGCCGTTCCAACTTGGCCAAAGTCGATTTCTCCCCTGCTGTCGGCCAACATGGCTGCTGCTTCGCGATTAATCTGGTTAGCATCAGCATTACCTATAACAGCCGTTTTTTTGCCGGCTGCATGCAGACAATCACCCAGCAACCCTGGCTGTGCAGGATGGTTTAGCGCTTTGTTAGCCTGAATTAAGTCGGCCATCCCAATATGTACAACTTGTCCCGACGCAGCAGCGCCCTGGTGCCGGGCGAAAACTGTTTTGGCCGCAGTGCCGTGATAATCTTCCTCCTGTAAAAATGCTAAGCCTGTACTATCAGTTCCCAGGGCGCGGGAACCTGCCCCCATGGTGACATAAAGATGACGGCCGACAGCAGTGCCGGCAGTACCGGTATTTAGCAGTCCTACCGAACTTTTTGCCAGCCAGGGAGCCAGATCTTCGTTGTCGGCCAACTGCTGTACACTGGTACGGCTTAAAGAAAGAATAATCACCTTCCCGGCAGCGGAGACTTTTGTCGGGATAGTTACAAAGAGGACGCACATAAAACTTATCAACAATGTCCTTTGCAAAACATTTACCTTCCTTCCAAAACCCTAGCATAAACCGTTTTTGTTCTTCTCATACTTTCATCTATATTAAAGCGGCAGACATCAGCCCGGGCCCGCCGGGACAAAGATGCTGCCAATTGCGGCTGCAGCAGCAGCTTTTCAATGGCTGCCGCTAAACTGACCGCATTATCCGGCGGCACCAGCAGACCGTTCACATTGTCTTTGATTACTTCTTTCAGCCCGCCGACAGCACTGGCAACCACCGGGCAGCCGGCCCGCATGGCCTCCAGGGCAGCAATACCCTGGGCTTCAGTGCGGGCCGGCAGTACGAAAACAGACAGTCTGGCGAGAAAAGCCTCTATCTGTCTGCAGTAACCAATAAAATGAACATGCTTTTCCAATGCCAGCTTCTGCCGCATTTTTTCCAGCTCTGCACGCAGCGGACCCGTCCCGGCCACAACAAAATGAAGCTCCGGGAAACGGGGCAGCAGTATTGCCGCTGCCTGCAGTAAGACATCAAGCCCCTTCTGCGGTGCTAATCTGGCGGCAGTACCTATTAAAACTGTTTCTTTACTGAAAGGTAAGGTACAAGCTGCAGCAGCACCGCCGGCAGTCAACTCAATGCCATTGGGGACAACGGATATCTGTCCGGCCTCAATTTTGTACTGCCGTTCCAGCTGTTCTGCCAGCCAAAAGGAAACGGTAATATAACCGGCCGTCCAGCGCTGCAGCACTCGCTCGGCTGTTCGGTATAGTTCAGACTGCAAAGCGGTCTGCGCCTGCACAAATTCACTATGGACAGTAACTAAACAGGGAAGCTTACAGACCCGCGCTGCCAACCTGGCGACAAAAGCAGCTTTAAAACCGTGGGCATGGAGCAGCTTTACAGAATTTGTCTTCATGATGTACTGCTTTAACTGCCGCACTGCCTGCAGATATGAGAGTGGGTTTACTGCGGCAGAGAGAGAAAGGGGTAAGATACGGCAGGGTAAATCCTGATAGTCCCGCTGCTGCTCCTGAGGGCAGGCCAGGGTAAAATTGAAGTCAGCAGCTAAATATTTGACTAAGGAGCGCAGGTGTACCTTTATACCACCGGCCGCCGGTCGGACTACCAACAAAATGTGCGCTTTCTGCACTTTACATTCTCCCCCTGCTTTTTTGCTATAGTATTACCCATTTATGTTATAAAATCCCATGGCAGCTGGAAGTACTTACCGGCAG
>JAAYKP010000023.1 GCA_012522335.1 Bacillota bacterium | reverse complement strand
TTTAAGTTTCAATTCCTTATAGGTAGGCTAAGAACGGTACAGCTTCCATACGGCCCCAATCGTCAAAGCCAGGTTTCAATTCCTTATAGGTAGGCTAAGAACACCGCAACTTTTTGGAGCAGCAGGCACCCCCCGACGGGTTTCAATTCCTTATAGGTAGGCTAAGAACGCACGATTGCCACGCCTGATTGTCTTTGTAAATCCTTGTTTCAATTCCTTATAGGTAGGCTAAGAACCAAAGTTGAATGTATCCCTTGTAGCCCAGCTGGAAAGGTTTCAATTCCTTATAGGTAGGCTAAGAACCCGTTAAAACGTTGAAAATAAAGGCTTTTTCATTTTCGCTGATTCAAGCAAATGGTTACAGCGAAAAAGTAAAAAGCACTGCAAAGCCTTTAATTACAGGCATTAAGCAAAATATGATGTTGTCGTCGATCTCCAGGGGTTTTTGCACTATCGCAGGTCGACGACAATTTTAAGTTATAAAAGTTATTTCTACACAACTTTATAAATACCTGTTTTATATTGTATAAAATACGCTCCAAACTTTAGATTACTTTTATACACCCGAACCCCTGGCTGTTCTTGCTGCCCAGGCCGGCGTTAACAGCAATTTGTAACAAGGGTTGTGGCCCAGACAACAATAGTTTTCCGAAATAACCCTTGATAATTGTCCCTTTGTACTTTACCAGATGCATCCTTTGTGTACCGATAGTTTGCGCATCGAGTTCTGCAGCCGGCGGCTCACTGCCCCAAAAGGCTGTATACTTTTTCTGCAAGTTTTCAGTTAAAAGTCTGTTGTAATCAGGCTCAAGTGGTTGGTAATAACACGTATACTTACGACCGTCCGGCCGCAAGAGAGTACTATAAAGTACTACGGGTGATAAGGTCTGAATTTTTATCTGGTCATTTTTAACCTCATAATTCTCTACTAATATTTTTGTTACTTCCAATTCATTTTCACCTAGTCTTATTTTGCCTCGTGTCAGCAGCGTATGCATCAACGATTCACAAAACCGTTCAATCGGTGATGAGATAACTATACAAACTTTTTTCTCGTCGAATATAATACGTTCCTTATTCGGATCACGTTTGAAGCGACCATTTATGCGAGAAAAGCTAAACATTTTAAATGTGCGTTTTTCATGCTTATACCCTTCGTTATGTAAAAAATCTGCCAGTTCGGCATCGATAGAATTATAAATAGCAGACTGAACCAGATGGTTATAATGAAGCGGTAGATTTAGTTCGTCCACCGATTCTAAGTAAATATTTAAATGCATTATTTCACCCCTGCTGCTTACCAGTGATGACAATCTATTTCCACAGAATTCTGCCAATCCCTTTTCTTACTTACCATTACTTTATAATTATGCCGTACTATCCCCTGACTTCAATAGTTTTGTGCTCCTTTGGTAAACACTGCAGACAGATGCAGATAATTAGTATCCGGGATAATCATTTTGGTGTTATGAGTTTAGATAAGTGAAGTTTAGTGTGCCAGCACTTCATGTCCGTCCTCTGTGACTAAAACCATTACTTCCCATTGGGCGGATGGCTTGCCGTCTGCGGTGTAGGCGGTCCAGCCGTTGGGGTCGAGGTAAAGTTCGTGGGTACCCAGATTGATCATCGGTTCAATGGTGAAGATCATGCCGGGCACCATGAGCATTTCTGTACCGGCGGGGGCAACAAAACTGACCCAGGGGGTTTCGTGAAACTCAAGGCCAATGCCGTGGCCGCCGAACTCTCTGACAACCGAGTAACCGTGCTTTTTAGCGTGTTGATAAATAACATGGGAGACGTCGCCGAGGAAGTTCCAGGGCTTTACCTCAGACAGGCTTAATTCGACAGCTTCCCGTACCACCTGCACTAATTTTGCTGTTGTGGGCTCTACTTCCCCTAAACAAAACATGCGGGAGGAATCGGAAAAGTAGCCCTGATAAATGGTAGAAACATCAATATTGACAATGTCGCCTTCTTTTAGGATTACTTCCGGTGACGGTATGCCGTGGCAGATTTGGTCATTGACAGAAGTACAGATGCTTTTCGGATAGCCCCGGTAGTTTAGAGGTGCCGGATGTCCCCCCAGCTCAAGTGTTTTCTGGTAGACTAACTGATCTATTTCTTCAGTAGAAATGCCTATCTTGATGTGATCAGTAATATAATCTAAGATAGCGGTATTAATCTTGCCGCTGGCCCGGATACCTGCTATTTGTGCAGGATTTTTAATAATTTCACGCGGCGGTACAATGTGGCCCTGTAAACGGTAGCTTTCCAGTTTATCGTCAAACTCGGCGTGGCACTTTTTATATTTTTTGCTGCTGCCGCACCAGCACGGATCATTTCTTCCCAATTTTTTAACCATCTTGCTCTCCTTTTTCTGACTAAATGCTCTGCTTATTAAGTTCTCCGTAAAAGCAATTTTACCTGTTAAAAAGTGTTGGGAAGATAAGCAGCCAGGAGTTCCTCAATATGCTTGTTGATAGCTGTCAGATCAACATTTCTAATAGGTTGATCTGACAGCTTGTATTTTTGTTTTAATTTGAGGATTTTGTAGACACTGGCGTCAATTTGTGCTTCCGGAATTTCACCTGAGGTCACGGCTTTCTGCAGTGCTCTAAAAACAGCTAACTGGCTGACATAGTCATGACAGACTAAAATCAGGTCACTGCCGGCTTTGACCGCTTGTACCGCAGCTTCATGAACCGGGTAGTTTTCAACAATTGCACCCATAGTCATATCATCAGTTACTACCAATCCCTGAAAATTTAGTTCGTTCTTTAATAAATCGGTAATAACAGCTTTAGACATTGATGCAGGAAATTGATCATCCAGCTTGGGCAACAGAAGATGGGCGATCATAATCGCTTCCACCTGCTTATTGATAGCTGCCTGAAAAGGTTTCAGCTCGAAACTTTTTAGCCTGCTTAAATCATGGTTGACAATGGGCAGGCCGAGATGTGAGTCAACCGCTGTATCTCCATGACCGGGGAAATGCTTACCTACCGGAATAATACCGCCACTTTGCAGCCCTTTAATTGTTTCTACCCCGAGCTTACTGACCAGTTCCGGGTTGTTGCCAAAAGAACGGTCTCCAATCACAGGATTAAGCGGGTTGCTGTTGATATCTAAAACAGGAGCGAAGTTAAGATTAAAACCAAAAGCTTTTAGTTGTGCTGCTAATGCCTGTCCAACTTTATAAGAAAAAGTAGGATTATTAACAGCACCGATAGTCTGATTGGCCGGCAGCTTTTTTAGCTCCTCCGGCATCCTGCTGATACTACCACCCTCTTCATCAACGGAGAGAAAAAGAGGAATGCTGTTAGTGCTGTTGGCACTTTTTAGTTGGTTGAGCAAGGTTAAGAGCTGAGTACTATTGCTGATATTCTTTTGATAGAGGATAATACCACCGACATGATGGTCGACGATTAAACTTTTAATATCATTATTGAGAGTAGTACCCTCCATACCAACAATAATAAGCTGGCCAACTTTTTCGGCCAGCGACATAGCAGCAATCTGGGCCGTTAGCGGATCATTAGGTAAGACCGAATCACGTGGGTAGAAATTAATGATCCCAAAGCGTGTCAGCATGAGTAGGATAAAAGCGGTCACAAAAAGAAAAAAGACTATCTTTTTCAAGAGTTGTTCCCCCTGCAGCTACTACAAGTTTAGACACCTTGCCCGTAGATTTGTTCCCTTATGCAATTTTTATATTATTATCGGGAAAGTGTACTTATATAATGGCATTATTTAATATGAATTATGTAAAGCAGCTGCGGTCCAACCGGTAAAAAAGCAGCAGCTACGGCTGCTGCTTCAGGCTGTCGACCATATTTTTCGCATCACCTATTATCTGCTGTAAAAGTGAAAGTGAGCTTTTTACAAAACGTTCTTTTTCCTCCGGGTCCGCTTCTCTGAACTCCTGCTCAATTTTCTCCAGTATTTCTGCAGCAACATTAAAAAGCATTTTCCTGCCTCCTAGCTTTTTTCTTAAGTTGCCCGTTGAAAACGAAAAATATTGCCTGGAAAGCGGCTGCAGGAAAGGCAGGAAATATTACTAAATGATTTCTTTATTAAGATACATTAAAAAAGTAGGAGATTGCACTCTCTGGGCGAATCTTTAATAATGAACAATTTTTTACGCTTGGGAGAGATGAAAGTGAATGAGATTTTAATCCGTACACAGCAACTGACTAAACGTTACGGCAATATAAATGTCGTTGACAAGCTAAACCTGGAAGTAAAAAGCGGTGAAATTTATGGCTTTTTAGGGCCGAACGGGGCCGGCAAAACAACCACCATCCGCATGTTATGCGGACTGTTAGATGCCAGTGAAGGCGAAGCCTATATCTGTGGTTACAATATCGCCCGGGAAGCAGCACTGGCTAAAGGAATGATGGCTTATGTACCGGACCAGCCTAAAATTTATGGCAAGCTGACGGCCAGAGAGTTTCTGCAGCTGGTTGCAGCTCTATACCGCATGCCGAAAGAAGCTGCCCAGGAAAGGGCAGCACAGTTAATGGCCATGTTTGGTTTGGCAGAGCGGGCAGATGAACTGTTAGAAGGTTATTCACATGGGATGCGGCAAAAAGTAGTGCTGGCGGCAGCCTTAATTCACCAACCGCGTGTCATTTTATTGGATGAACCTACAGTTGGTCTGGACCCGGCCAGTGCACGCCTGCTGAAAGATGTCCTGCAGGAAATGGCACGTCAGGGAGCAGCCGTCTTTTTGTCTACCCACATTTTAGAAATCGCGGAAAGAATGTGCCACCGTGTCGGCATTTTAAAAGAAGGCAAACTGATTGCCCAGGGCAGTCCGGCCGAATTGCGGCAGATGGTTGGCCATGGCGATGAAAGTTTAGAAGATATTTTCCTGGAGTTAACCGGCGGTCATGAAACTGCTGAATTAATCCGCAGCCTGGAGGAGGGGAATAACCAATGAGTATAGTTTTTCCTCCTCCTCTGTCAGAGCCACCGCCACCTCAATCTTTTTGGCAGGATTTCAAGCTGCTGTTGGGCACACAGCTGCGCGTAACCTGGAATAAACTGCGTCATTGGCCTTTTCTGGCCTGGCTGGGCGTAATTACTGCCAGCCTGGGACTGCTGTCCGTGCTCGCTTATTTAGGTTTTCTGGCGTACGGAGCACTGCGGGTTATGCCGCCGGAAACGGGCCAGGGTTTTTTATCGCTTGTTTTCCTGCTGGGAATTGCGGCGCAGATTTTCTTTGGTGTTACTTCAGCCTTTGTCACTTTATATATGTCGGAGGATTTAGAGCTTTTCTTCATGTCTCCGGTACCACTGCGGGTTGTTTTTGCGGTGAAGTCATTAGTGATTGCTAACAGCAATCTTTTGACGGCCCTCTTATTCTGCTTTATGCCCGGTGTTTTTTACGGCCTGCTCTTTCAGGCCGGCACCGCCTATTATTTATTGGTGCTGCTGGTGGGCTGTGGTTTCTGGATTATCGGCACGGCAGCGGCTGAACTGTTGAATTTAGTGGTCATGCGTATCGTACCGCCGCACCGCGCCCGTGAAGCTGTCGGTGTGATTGGAGCGCTGGCGGGAATCATAATTGCTCTCACCTTCCAGCTGCCCAGTATGATTATGATGCGGGAATCATCACTCAACCTAACAAACTGGCTGGATAGTCAGGAAACACTGTTAAAGGTTATGGGCTATTTTCCCTGGGGCTGGGGAGCCAAAGCGCTGGGAGCCGGGCTCAGAGCCGAGTTTGTCAGCGGGCTGGCCTGGAGCTTACTGCTCCTGCTGGCCGCAGCAGGCCTGTTTTTCACAGCCTTTACCCTGCTGGAGCGCGGCTTCCGTCAGGGTTGGATCTCCCTCAGCCAAGGAGCAGGCGGCCGGCGCAAAAAGCAGCCGGAGCAGCACCAGGCCGGTGACATAAAGCCGTCTTTAGTGCAGCTTACTGCCGGCGAGCGCGTCATAGGCCTCGCTTCACCTTTGGCGGGAATGTGGGCGGTGGCGAAAAAAGATTTACTATATATGATACGGGATACGCGGGAATGGTTCGGCTACATGGTCCCCGTCCTGCTGATGATGTTTTTCGTCGTTCGCTATATTTTCTTCCCGGTGGAACAAACAGCCGGTTCCATGATTAGTGTCTTAGTTATGTACACCATCATGTTCAGCGGCAACATGGCACTGCAGTCTTTTGGCCGGGAAGGTGAAGCAGAATGGTTTTTAAATAGTGTGCCGCTGGCCGGTTGGCCTGTGGTATGGGGTAAATTATTAGGCGCAGTTTTACCAACTATAGTGTTAATGCAGATCCTGCTAGTAGGAACCGCGGTAGCAATAAAAGCTTCGGCTTCTTTAACGATTATGCTGGCCTTAAGTTCAGTCTTGTTAACATTAGGTGCCAGCGCCATTGGGCTCTTTTATTCCGTCAACAATTCACGCTACAATCCGGATAATCCGCAGCAGCGTATTACTCCGGGAGCCTCACTGCTGATGTATTTGGTTAATCTCATCTTTATGCTGATCTTAGCTTTAGGTATGGTATATTTGATACCGCCGGCAGAGTTAATAACGCTTTTTCAGGCCATGCCACCTCCGCCGCCAGGCAGTGGTTTCCTGAATAATCTGATCCGCTTCTTATATATGGTGAGCAGGCCTTTACTGTGGAAACCGTATTTAAGGGTTACGGTAGGACTGCTGGTGACATTTGCCTCCTGGAGCTTATTCTTCTTTGGTTTTATGGCGGCTACAGTGCGGCAAAGTCTGAAGGGCTTAAGGGTAGAGATTTTTACCGGCACTAAGAAAAAAGGCCGGTTTAGATAAGAAAGGCGCTGTCAGGGTTCATCCCGACAGCACCTTTTTTTGTCATATTGTCTTAGTACGCCAAGTAGTTTTCCGGGGCCAGATCGACAATGCTAGGGTGGTCACCACATAGAACACAATCCGGGTCGCGCGCTATTTTAACTTTCAAGATCTCCATCTTTAAGGCGTCAATTACCAACATCTGTCCGTTTAGGGATTCGCCAATACCCAGGATGAGTTTGAGAGCTTCCGTTGCCTGGATCATACCCACCAGTCCCGGGGTAATACCCAGCACCCCAATTTCCCGGCTGTCCGGCAGGCCGGTGGGCAGCTGCGTTTCCGGAAAGAGGCAGCGGTAACAGGGACCGGCAGGCGGGTAAAGCACGGCCGCCTGGCCGTCAAAACGCATGATACTCCCATAAACATATGGTTTATGATAAAGTACGGCCACATCATTAACTAAATAGCGTGTCAGCAGGTTGTCGCAGCAATCGATGACCAGATCATAATAGTCTAAAATGTGCGGCAGGTTTTCCGGCGTAGCGTATTCAGGGTAGGCAATGACCTGCACATCTGGATTCAGCTGTGCCAATGTTTCCTGCGCCGAATCAACCTTTAACCTGCCTATACTGGCTGTTTTATGTACAATTTGCCGCTGCAGATTACTCAGCGCCACCGTATCACCATCCATAATGCCCAGGGTACCTACTCCTGACGCTGCCAGATAAAGGGCCACCGGTGAGCCTAAACCACCGGCACCGATGATGAGTACCTTGGCAGCCAGCAGTTTTTCCTGACCTTTTTCACCTACTTCAGGTAATAAAAGGTGTCTGGCGTAACGCTGCTTTTGCTCTTCACTTAACATCAATATCATCTCCTCGTCCTGGTGGCTGGTCTCAAACCTCAGGCTGTTATGAAAAACTGCTGCTGTAAAAATCAGAGCAATAAAACTGTGCGGCCTTAATGGCGCAGGAAGGCTTCCGCCGCATTAAAATCTTACTATATATTTATTTCTCAGCGGTGTCAATGATGATGGTCACAGGCCCTTGATTAGTAAGGTGGACGTCCATATTGGCGCCAAAACGTCCGGTGGCTATAGGAATGCCGTGCGACGCCAAAACAGAACAGAACTGTTCGTAAAGTGGCTCTGCCTTGTCAGGTCCGGCAGCGGCAGAAAAGCCGGGCCGGCGGCCGCGTCGGGTATCGGCATAAAGGGTAAACTGGGAAACCACCAGGGCACTGCCGCCAATATCAAGCAGAGAGAGATTCATCTTTCCGGCCTCATCCTCAAAAATCCGCAGATGGGCAATTTTCTCTGCCAGATAGCGCAGATCGGCTTCCTGATCTGCCGTGTGTACACCCAGTAGGATCATTAAACCCTCATTAATTTGACCAAGGACCTCCCCGTCCACTTCAACACGGGCTTCTGAAACTCGTTGGATAACTGCGCGCATCTTTTCCTCCTTAAGTGTGAATGCGGTGAACACTATAAACATCCCGCACGCGGCTCAAACGATTAATCACATTCTCCAAATGTTCCAGGTCTCTTACTACTACCGTCATTTGGATAATGGACATACCGTCTTTAGTAGCGCGGCCGGTTAAGGCATTAAGATTAACTTTGCACTCAGCCACGGCGGTAACGACATCCTTTAAGATTTGCGGCCGGTCCATACCTGTCACTTCTATTTCCACAGGATAAGCGCCTTCAGCATTTTCCTCCCAGTGTGCTTCCAGCAGGCGGTCTTTATCAGGATGGTTGAGCACATTGGGGCAGTCCTGGCGGTGAATAGACACACCGCGGCCGCGTGTTACCACACCGGCAATCTTATCACCCGGCACCGGCGTACAGCATTTGGCAAAGCGCAGCAGCATGCTGTCGATTCCGGCAATTATTACACCTTTACCGGTCTTACTGACTGTCTTCTGCGGGATAAAATCTTTTTCCATCGTTTCCGCTGCTTCAGGCTCAGTGGATCCATACTTTTTCCGGTATTCTTCTTTTAAGCGTGAAACAGCCTGCTGCGGCGTTATACCCCCGAGACCAATGGCTACGTAGGCGTCTTCTTCAGTGTGGATGTTGAATTTTTTCGCCATCTCCTGTACTAAAGCCGGTTTTAAATAGAGATGGGGCTCCAGCTCTTGTCTCCGCAGCTCTTTTTCCAGCAGTTCTTTGCCCTTGGCCAGGTTTTCTTCCCGTCGTTCTTTCTTGAACCAGGCGCGAATTTTTGCTTTTGCCCCGGAGCTTTTAACCATATTGATCCAATCACGGCTCGGTGTGCCCTGCTTGGAGGTCATAATGTCCACAATGTCGCCGGTCTTTAGTTCGTAGTCCAGCGGCACCAGCCGGCCGTTGACGCGGGCACCGATGCAGCGGTGACCAATTTCAGTATGAATTTTGTAGGCAAAGTCCAGGGGAATTGAACCGGCCGGCAGATCAATGACATCACCTTTGGGTGTAAAAACAAAAACTTCATCAGTAAACAGATCAATTTTTACATTTTCCATAAACTCTGAGGCATCTTTACTCTCCTGCTGTAGTTCCATAATCTGCCTCAGCCAAGTCAGTTTCTCTTCAAATTGCTGATCCTGTTTACTGTCTTTCTTTTCTTTATAACGCCAGTGGGCCGCAATCCCGTATTCCGCAGTACGATGCATCTCCCAGGTGCGGATCTGTACTTCCAGCAGTTCATTTTTGCCCACCATCACCGTAGTATGCAGCGACTGATACATATTAGGTTTGGGCATGGCAATATAGTCTTTAAAACGGCCGGGAATTGGTTTCCATAAAGTGTGGACCATCCCCAGGGCTCCGTAACAATCTTTGAGGGAATTGACTATGATGCGGATGGCAGTTAAGTCATAGATTTCATGGAACTCCTTATTTTGTTCCTTCATTTTCTGCCAGATGCTGTAGAGATGTTTAGGACGCCCGGAGATCTGGGCCTCAATATTAACCTCCTGCAGTTTTGGCTGCAATACTTCGATAATCTGAGTAATAAAGGCTTCTCTTTCCTGCCGCTTTTTGGCCAATCTGTTAGCTAAAGCATAATAGTGATCTCTTTCCAGAAAACGAAAAGCCAGATCTTCCAGTTCCCATTTAATTTTATAAATCCCCAAACGATGCGCCAAAGGAGCATAAATCTCTAAGGTTTCCCGGGAAATTGCCTGCTGTTTGATTGAAGATAAATATTTTAAGGTGCGCATGTTATGGGTTCTGTCAGCTAACTTAATCAACAGCACCCGGATATCCCTGGCCATAGCCACAAACATTTTGCGTAAGTTTTCCGCCTGGCGCTCTTCTTTCGACTTAAACTCCAGCTTGGAGAGTTTAGTGACACCGTCTACCAGCTGAGCAATGTCGGCACCGAATTCAGCTTCAATTTCTTCCAGAGTAACCTCGGTATCTTCCACCACATCATGTAAGAGACCGGCAGCAATTGTATCCAGGTCCAGTTCTAACTCGGCCAGAATATTGGCCACACCCAGAGGATGAGTAATATAAAGTTCGCCGGAAAAACGTTTTTGCCCCTGGTGTGCTTTAACGGCAAACCAGTAAGCTTTCTCCAGCAAATCCCAGTTTGGTTCCACCGGGTAATAGCTTTTAATGGTATCCTTTAATGCCTGTAAACTCATCTTGTTATATCTCCTCTTCCTCCAGGGCTAACTGTTCCGGATTGAGAAAATAAGCCGTTATTTCGTCTGCCGTCGCCCGCAGCCAGAAATCCTGATAAGCACGGAAGCGAGCCAGTACCCGCCGATAGCGGCGATAAGTGGGTGACTGTTGCAGCTGGCTTTCCTGGGGCGGCCAGGTTGTACATTGTCCGGCAGCAATTTCCTTAAACACCACCTGTGCCTCTTTAATCAGATAATGTGTAACCTGCTGTCTGAGCTTTCCCTGGACCTTGGCGGCTGTTAAAATGGGTTCAGCTTGCGAGACACAGCCGGCCAACTGCTGCAGGGTGTCGGCAGCTGGCACCGTAGCAGCAAAAATCTTCTCATTTAGCGCTGCCTCCTCAGCTCCATAGCAGAGGTAAAGCTGCGGTGTATAGCTAAAAGACAGTTGCTGCAGCAGCTGTTCGAGGTCTTTTCTTTGATAGGGTAAATGGTAAAAAAGCAGCGCATCATAAGTCTGTGTATAATCAACCCTGCGTCCTAACTGTGTTACCTCCGCACGCCGGCCTAACAATTTTTCCAGTCCCGTTTTGGCAGCCTTAGTATTAACCCAGATCAATAATTTCTTTTCTCCGGCCAGACGCACCAACCACTGCTCACTAACCTTCTTGTGGCGTTGATCAACAATGACCGGGGTGCTGTCAGCAGCTGCCGGGCGCATATCTTTAACCTGCAGGGAAAGCAATGTACGCCCCTGCCATTGATTAACTCCCGGCAGCACTATGAGCTCCTGGCGTTCATCTTTGTTTAGCCGCTGTTCCCCGGCACCGAAATAAATGGCATTTTGCACCACTGCTTCCTGCTTTAAGGTGAGGCGCAAATGATCACCCTGGGCCCCGACCTGCTGTGCCTGCAGTATCTCTGCTCCTTTAATCAGAAAAACAGGCTCGCTGTTCCCCTGACCAAAGGGGGCTAAACTTTCTAACTCCTCTGCCAGCGCCAATGTTAGTTCGGCCAAATGCGTTTCCGCGACTACAGGCAGTGCAGGTTCAGTATACTCCTGGGCGGCTACAGCCTGACTGAAGGCCTGACGAAAGGCCTCCAGCTCCGCTGCGGCAATAGTTAAACCGGCTGCTTCTGCATGGCCGCCAAACTTAAGCAGATGCTCAGCGCAGGCCTGCAGAGCTGCCACTACATTACAGCCGGGCACGGAACGGATTGAACCGCGTCCCTCTGCTCCTTCCAAAGCAATGAGGGCTACCGGACGGTTAAACTCTCTGGCTAAACGTCCGGCGGCAATGCCGATGACGCCGGGATGCCAACCCTCCTGCCACAGTACCAGGGCAGGGGCATCAGCCTGCGCGTCCGCCAAGACTCGGGCTTCGGCCGTGATCTTTATTTCAATTTGCTGACGCCGGCGGTTTAAGGCATCTAACTTTTTTGCTCCTGCCTCTGCCTCTGCCGGTCCGGCAAGCAAAGTCTCCACCGCCGGATCCGCTTCCTCCAGGCGTCCGGCAGCATTAAGGCGAGGGGCTAAGGTAAAGGCCACCTGCATCGCTGTCAGTTTCGCGTCTGCTGAGCCGCTGACCTGCATCAGGGCCGCCAGGCCGGGCAGCGGTTTCTCACTTAAGCGTGCCAAGCCATGTTTCACCAAGATACGATTCTCACCGACCAGCGGCACCACATCGGCAATGGTCCCCACAGCCACCAGATCCAGGAACTGATAGGCTGCCTCAGGGGGCAGCTCCAGAGTGGCATAAAGGGCTCTGACCAAAGTCCAGGCTACTCCCACCCCGGCCAGTTGTTTTTCCGGATAGGAACAAGCAGCCTGCTTCGGGTTCAACACGGCCATAGCCGTTCTGATGCCGGGAAAACAGGTGTGGTGATCGGTAATAATTAAGTCTAAGCCCAGCTGCCGGGCTGCTTCCATTTCAGCAAAGGAGTTGATGCCGCAGTCAACGGTGATTACCAGCTGAAAACCTGCCGCTGCATATTCTTCCAGCACTGCAGCCTGCAGGCCATACCCTTCTGTAAAGCGGCTCGGTATGTAGTATGCCACGTCAGCACCCAAATTTTGCAGCGCCCGCATTAAGAGAGCGGTTGCAGTAATGCCGTCTGCATCATAATCACCAAAAATGAGAATTCTTTCTTTTCGTTCAATGGCTGCCGCTATTCTGACTGCTGCGGCCGCAGCGCCGGCCATGGAAAAAGGATCTCCCAGATCCGACAGGTCACACCTTAAGAAAGCCTGCGCTTCCTGGGGGGTATGGAGGCCCCGTTGATAAAGGGCGGCTGCCGTCAGGCGGTGGATGCCTAGCTGCTGCCTGAGCTGCTTAACAGCCTCCTCGTCTACTTCCGGTACAACCCACGCCCACTTACTCACTGTCATGCATAGTCTCCCCTGCTGTTTCAACGGTCATTTCCGCTGCCGTTGCTGTATTGTCTTGCTGCCGCGGCTGCTGCTTTTCCTGCCGCAGCAGTTCAAATTCTGCATTGATTGCTGCTAAATCATCCAGCAAAGTTTGTTTTTGCTTCTTTAAATCTTCAAGTTCCTTCGCAAAATGCTTTGCTTTATTTTTATAATTCCAGATAGTAAAACCGGTCCGAATCTGTGTAATCAGACCCAGCAGTCCTACCGCCAGCGCGCCGGCCGTGGCTGAGGCTAAGATTAGCAGCGCTACACTGGCTTCCACTTGGCCAAAAAAATAATTAACAATGACGGTAGTCCGGTTGACAAAAGCAAAAAAGGCTATTAATACACCGAAGGTAAGACCAACAATAACGCCAAGCTGCATTTTAATCCTCCCGTCTTGTAAAGGAACGTAAGCATAAAGTAAATATGTAAAGAGTTCGGCAAATCTGTAGAAAATTCCTTTATTCCGCAGCTTGAACTTAACAAACCTAAGGCAGGCGCATCCGTGCCATGGGATAGGGGACTACAGAAAAAAAGTACGCCCGACCGCTGCAGGCGTACTGATGTTAACCCAATAAAGTTTAGGCTAAAGACTCTTTCTTTGCTCTCCGCTCCTTCCACCACTGCCACAAGGGTGAAGCCAGAAAAATGGAGGAATAAGTGCCGAAGACTACTCCCACCACTAAAGCACTAACAAAGGGACGGATTGTCAGCCCGCCAAAAATCAGCATTGTCACCAGTACTAACAGTGTGGTTAAAGAGGTATTGATGGTACGAATCAAAGATTGCGCAATGCTGTTATTGACAATTTCCGCCACAGATTCTTTACGCTGCAGCCTCATATTTTCCCGGATCCGGTCATAGATAACAATGGTATCGTTAATGGAGTAACCGAGAATCGTCAGCACAGCGGCAATAAAGGTACTATTTAACTCCTGACGGAAGAGGGCAAAAAAGGTCAGCATCATGGCTGCATCATGCAGAAGCGCAATAATGGCGGTGACAGCAAAGCGGAACTCGAAGCGAATAGTAATGTAGATTACCATACCCAGACCTGCCAGCAGGAGAGCAATCACTGCCTGGCGCTGTAATTCGCTGCCCACTGCAGCGCCCACATTATCCACCCTGATTAAAGCATCCTCCGCCAAAGCGAAGCGCTCCTGAAAAGCGGCAAAGATTTCATCCTGCTCTGCTGCCGTTAATTCAGGTGTACGAATCAATACTTCCTGCGATTTTTCCACTTCGGCGCCGGCCTGTTCCGAGCCAACCTTTTGCACCGCCGCACCGGCCAAACCAAAGGGAGCTAAAGTATCACGCACTTCGTCAAGGGTAAACTCCTGGCCCAGATCAATCTGCATAATGGTGCCGCCGGTAAAATCAACACCGTAGTTTAACCCGCGGACTGCCCATGCAGTCATGCCGGCCGCAATGATGAGGCATGAGAATATTAAGGCATATTTGCGCCAGGCAATAAAATTCAGGCCGCGTTTTGCCGGTTCAGTCTCCTGCCGCAGGCTGCTCTGCGGCGTAGGCAGCAGCGCCGTGCCGGCAGCCTGACGCAGCAGATAACGTGTCAGCACGATAGCCGTAAACATACTGACTAAAATGCCAACACTTAAGGTAACGGCAAAACCGCGCACCGGGCCCTGCGCAAATTGAAACAGAACGGCAGCGGCAATAAGTGTCGTCACATTGGAGTCAAGAATTGAACGAAAGGCCTGGGAAAAACCGGCTTCCACCGCCGGCCGCATGGTACGTCCTTTACGCAATTCCTCTTTAATCCGTTCAAAAATAATGACATTGGCATCTACAGCCATCCCTACCGATAAGATTAAACCGGCAATTCCCGGCAGTGTTAAGGTAACATTCAGCACCTTCATCACCACCAGCACCAGGGCGGCATAAACAATCAAGCCCACAGCGGCCATTAAGCCCAGGGTTCGATAATAAGCTAACATAAACAATAAAACGAGGATAATGCCGGCTGCCCCGGCACGCACACTGCGGGTTAAAGAATCACGACCTAACTGCGGGCCCACGCTGCGAATCTCCAGCTCCTGCAGCTGCACCGGCAGGGCGCCGGAACGCAGCTGCAGGGCTAAATTGGCGGCTTCTTCCGCCGTAAAACTCCCCGTGATCTGCGCCTTACCATCGGGAATGACAGTATCGACACGGGGAGCAGAAATTAACTCTTCGTCAAGATAGATGGCAATTTGCCTGCCCAGAAACTTTTCCGTGGCCTGGGCAAACTTTTCCCTGCCGGTTTCATTAAACTCCAGGGATACAGCCAGCCGGTTATACTGGTCATAACCGACAAAGGCATCTTTTAACTCGTCACCGGAAACAATGACCTCATCATCCGGGCCGACAAATTTAAGGAGTGCCGTTTTGCCGATTACTTCCCGGGCTGCCCGCTGATCCTCAATGCCGTGCAGTTCTACACGAATGCGATCCTGCCCCTCCTGCTGAATGTTAGGTTCAGCAACACCTAAGGCATCAACGCGGGAACGGATAATAGTCACAGCACGGGCAAGTTTATCAGCATCATCTGCACCGTCTTCAGTCTCCACGGCACGGTACAGCACATACACACCACCGCGTAAATCAAGACCAAGATTTAGTTCTTGGGCGACCCGCCAGACAGCAGCCGCACTGCCTGCCAGCAGCAGGACAATTATGAAAACTAAAATCAGGAGACGTTTCCTTTGCATCAGGGTACCCCCTCGTATATTAACTGCAGACATTTTGCCCCAGCCGGAAAACCGGCATAAACGGCAAAGAGGGTACTCTTCCGGTCTGTCCCGGCGAAACTACCCTCAGTCCCTCAGTAAATTATAAACACTTGCTTAGGTGTTGTCAATTTAAATACTCCTGCAGAACACTGCTGACCAGCATAGGCGGGATATTGGCAAAAATGTCCGCCTGGCCTATTTTTACGGGCAGAATAAAGGGTTGTTTTGTGCCTGCCCTTTTTTTGTCCTGCTGCAGGGCAGTGAGCACGGCAGCGGCAGTTAAAGCCGGCGGCGCCGGTTTCATACCAAGTTTTGCCATAAGTTCCAGCAGGCGCCCTCCGGCTGCCGGCGCCAAAAGCTGCTGACGCAAGGCCAGCTGCACCGCCAACATCATCCCTACCAGAACGGCTTCGCCGTGCAGGTAGTAGTCATAGTGGGTCGCAGCTTCCAGGGCATGGCCAAGGGTGTGGCCAAAATTGAGCAGCGCCCGCTGTCCTGCTTCCCGCTCATCCGCAGCAACAATCTCGGCTTTAAGCCGGCAGCATTCTGTAATCACCTGCGCCAACAGCCGCTCCTCCTGGGAAAGAAAGTCCTGCCAGTGCCGTTCAAGGGTAGAAAAGAGCGATTCGCTTAAGATCACGCCATATTTAACAACTTCCGCCGCCCCTGCTAAAAACTCCGCCCGGGGCAGTGTGCGTAAAACCTCCAGTTCTATCCAGACCAGTTTCGGTTGATAAAAGGCACCAATCAGATTCTTGCCCAAAGGATGATTAACTGCCACCTTACCCCCCACACTGCTGTCAACCTGAGCCAGCAGTGAAGTCGGAATCTGCACAAAGGGCACTCCGCGCAGATAGGTGGCCGCAATAAAACCGGCCAGGTCACCCACAACACCACCGCCCAGGGCTACCACCGTACCGCTGCGGTCCAGTCCGGCCTTAATGGCGGCAGTATAAAGTTCTTCCGCCCGGGCCAGCGTTTTACTGCCTTCACCGGCCGGTACTACAGCCGGTGTCACCCGCCAGCCGGCCGCCGTGAGGGCGGCACTTATTTTTTCACCGTAGAGCGGATAAACATTACTGTCGCTCACCAACAGTGCCGTTGTGAGAGGCAGTACAGTCTGCAGTTTTTGCGGCAGCAAGGACCAGATATTTTTACCTATATAAATTGGATAAGAGCGTTCCGCAAGCTTTACCTGTACAGTCTGCATCCTGACCTCCCTCTACCTTTGAGCCACCGTATTTAAAAAGGTGCGGTAGTTATGCTGCATCTCCTCCAGTGAATCACCGCCCAGTTTTTCCCGCAAAGCTTTTGCCAGTTCCCAGGCTACCACCGCCTCGCCTACCACGGCTGCTGCCGGTACGGCACAACTGTCAGCACGTTCAACGGCGGCTGTATACGGGCTGTGGTCCTCCATGTTTACACTCTGCAGCGGTCTGGATAAAGTGGGAATCGGTTTCATCGCCGCCCGGCAGACGATGGCCTCACCGTTGCTGATGCCGCCTTCAATACCGCCGGCATGATTGGTGTGGCGATAGTAACCTTTACTGTGATGATAAAAAATTTCGTCATGCACCTGCGAACCCGGTCGGGCAGCCAGGCTAAACCCGCCGCCAATTTCCACGCCCTTAATGGCCTGAACACTCATCAGGGCTGCCGCCAGGCGGGCATCCAGCTTACGATCCCACTGTACGTGGCTGCCCAGGCCAACAGGTACGCCTACAGCCACCACCACAAAGGTACCACCCAGGGAATCACCGGCAGCTTTAGCTTCGTCAATAGCCTTCATCATTTGCCGCGCTGTTTCCGGGTCTGCACAGCGCACCGGTGAATTCTCTATCACGTCATAGTCGGCAATGACTAAGACAGGATCCTGCGGCGCTGCCGCCACCGGACCGATAGTCTCCACATAGGAATAGAGCAGAATATCAAAGACTTTCAGTAATGACCTGGCCACTGCCCCGACAGCCACTCTGGCCACCGTCTCCCGGGCACTGGCCCGCTCTAAAACATTGCGTAAATCGGTAAAATTATATTTTAACGCACCTGCCAGATCAGCATGACCCGGTCGGGGGTGCGTTACTAAATCCAATTCCGGCGGCTGCTCGCCGGCAGGGTCCATTTTGTCTGTCCACTGGGCATAATCCTTATTCTTCACCTGCAGGGTCACAGGGCTGCCCAAGGTTTTGCCAAAACGCAGGCCGGCCAAAATCTCCACCTGATCCTTTTCAATTTTCATCCTGCCCCCCCGGCCATAGCCCTGCTGTCTCCGGGCCAGATCCTGATTGATCTCCGCGGGCTCAAGGGGCAAATTGGACGGCAAACCCTCAATAATAGTAGTAATGGCAGGACCATGTGATTCCCCCGCCGTTAAATAACGCATTAACGCACCACACCTCCCTCATCTTTGGCCTGCTGCCTGCGCCACCATAAAAGAGCCAGGCCGACCACAATCAGCAGCACACTGACAATTTGACCTAAACGGAATTTTCCCCAATACATCGTATTGTCGCGGATGCCTTCAATAAAGAAGCGTCCGATAGAGTAGCCAACCAGATAGCGTAAAAAGATACCACCGTCTGTTTTTTCTTTTTTACTCACAGCCAGCAGGTAGGCAAAAACAAGCAGATTCCACACGAACTCATAAAAGAAAATAGGATGGCGGTAAGCTCCGTCAATATAGAGCGCCCAGGGTAAATCGGTAGGCACACCGTATGCTTCCTGGTTAAAATAATTACCCCAGCGGCCAATGGCCTGACCGAGAATTAAACCGGGGGCGGTAACATCAGCAATCTTCCAGAAATCAAGCTTTTTAAAGCGGGTATAAATCAAGCCGGCGATAATGCCGCCGGCCAGGGCACCATGAATTGACAAGCCGCCCTGACGCAGATTAATTATCGCTAAAAAATCGCCTGCCATCGTCTGCCAGTTTTCCGCCACAAACACTGCGCGGGCGCCAACAATAGCCAGCGGAACAGCTAATAAGAGGAAAGTTAATAAATCATCTTCATCAAGACCGTACTGCGGGGCCCGGTGCAGTGCCACCAAAGTGCCGCATAATAGACCTGAACTAATCATCACGCCATACCAGTAAATGGGAATGCCAAAAAGATGAAAGGCAATGGGGTCAATTTGCATTTAAAAGTCCTCCCTTGCTTGCTGCTTTTTCTATTGCTAATAGTCTTTCCTTCCACGGCAGGCCGTACGCAAAACCACCTAATTTACCGTCGCTGCGCAGTACCCGGTGACAAGGAATTACCAAGGGGGTACGATTACAGGCCATGGCCTGACCGGCAGCCCGTACGGCAGCGGGTGAGCCGGCCTGCTGCGCCAGCCACTTATAGGTTCGGCACTCGCCATACGGTATCTCAGCAGCCGCGTGTAAAACACGCCGGAAAAAAGGCGGATAGTCTGCATCATCCCAGGGACAGGTAAAGTGAACTGGCTGCCCTAAAAAGTAGTTTTGTAAATCACGTGCCAGCTTCTGCAGCCAGGCCGGCTCCTCCGCGCTGACAGGCGGATAATTGCTGCCGGCAAAGCCGGGCAGCTCCAGTCTATATAAACCACGCGCCGTATAGGAGACTGTTAGCTCTCCCACCACCGTAGGTATACTTATAATCCTGCCTGCAGTTTTCCCCATCCTGATCCCAACCTTTTTGCTCCGGAGATAAAAGCTGTGCTCAAGTTAAATTCTGCTTTCTAGATATAATACATGTAACCTTCGCCCGTTAGTCTGCGCTGTTCTTCGACGATTTCTGCCAAGGTGATATTGTCAAGGATGTCGTTGACTTCATCGCTCAGGCGGCACCAGATATGGCGCATCACACACTCTGCCACCCGCTCGCATTTTTCACCGGTAGAACCTTTCACCACACAATCTGTCGGGGCCACAGGACCCTCCAGTACCCGGAGGATATCACCTAATGTTATTTCTTCCGCCGGCCGCGCCAGGCGATAGCCGCCCTGGGCACCACGCACACTATGAATCAAACCTGCCTTTTTTAAACTGGCAAAAAGATGTTCTAAATATTTTTCTGAAATTTGCTCCCGTTGGGCCACACTTTTCAGAGCTATGGGCTCTTCGCCGCTGTGCAGGGCCAAGTCAAACATAGCTCGTACACCGTAACGACCCTTTGTGGACAACCTCATCCAAAATCTCCTACCTTTTGCTGTATGATCATGATTATACCATATTGATGCTCAACAGCCGCAGACAGTGCACCCCAAGCCGGCAAAGATTACCTATGAACGATTCAGAACCAGCGGCTGTAAACGGCACTGTCCACCGGCAAAGGTGGCTATCTCACGAAAACCCAGCTCTGCCAGCAGCTGCAGGGCACGTTCCAGGTCCCGTCCCACATCCTGGGGCCGGTGGGCATCAGAACCTAAAGTGACGGGAATACCTAACTGCCGGCACCTGCGCAGCAGCGACAAACCTGGATAAACTTCACCTGCCGGTGCGTACCAGCCTGCAGTGTTTACTTCTACACAGATCTCGCCGGCCTTTAAAATCTGACAAGTTTCTTCCACCAGCAGTGACCAGTCCGCACGGGGAAAGTAGGCAAATTTTTTGATCACGTCTAAATGTCCGACGACCTGAAACAGCCTGCTTTGTGCTAACTGCTGAATTAAAGCGAAATACTGCTCATACAGCCGGTCAATATTTACCTCTTGAAAGCGCTCCTGATAAGCCGGGTGAGTAAAGTCCCAGTCTCCTAAAAAATGAACTGAACCGATCAGGTAATCAAAGTCGTAGGCAGCTAACACTGCTGCCGTTATTTTTTCCCGTCCGGGCAGAAAATCTACCTCTGCTCCCAGTCTGACGGGCAGCGGCGCTTTTTTCTGCCACCACTGTACTTCAGCTATATAAGCCGCCAGTTCTCCCGGAGCCATATTAACCTGTTCCTGCGGTGTGTAACCTAACAACTCCAAAGGGAAATGGTCGGCAAAACCAATCTCTTTTAAACCGCCTGCAGCGGCAGCCGCCACATAATCCGCCATCGTCCCCGCGGCATGACCGCAGCGCGCCGTATGCAGATGATAATCAACCTTCATGGTAATCGTCATCCCGTTCCGCGGCTGCCGGCCGGTGCCGCCGTTTTAATTCTGCTATTACCTCCCCGAGGCTTACCTCCTGTGCAGCCAACAGCACCAGCAGATGAAAAAGCAGATCGCCGCATTCATAGATTAACTCCTCGCGGTCTGCATTTTTGGCCGCAATAATAACTTCCCCCGCCTCCTCGGCTACCTTCTTTAAAATACGGTCCAAACCACCGTTCAAGAGCTTGCTTACATAGGAGCCCGGCGGACGGTTAAATTTACGTTCAGCAATAATCTGCTCCAGTTCGGGTAAAAACTGCTGCCCGACAGCCACTGCCTCACCGGTCAGCGTGCGGTAGAAACAGCCGGTGGCGCCGGTATGGCAGGCACCGCCTTTCTGTTCTACATACACCAACAAGGCGTCACCGTCACAATCATAATCAATACGTTTCACAGTCTGCGTATGTCCCGAGGAAGCGCCTTTATGCCATAACTCCTGCCGGCTGCGGCTGTAAAACCAGGTTTCCCCGCTGGCCAGTGTTTTGTTTAAAGATTCCTCATTCATATAAGCCAGCATCAAAACACGGCCAGTATGCAGATCCTGCACAATGGCCGGGATTAAACCTGCCTGATCAAATTTCAGGATCTTGTTCATATTTAACCGGCACCCCCCGCGCAGCCAGGTAGGCTTTCACTGCGGCAATACTGAAACTCTGATAATGGAAAACAGAAGCAGCCAGAGCAGCTGCAGCCTTTCCCTCGGTCAGAACGTCGTAAAAATGTTCCTTACTGCCGGCACCACCGGAAGCAATGACCGGTATACTGACAGTCTCGGCCACGGCGGCTGTTAAGGCAAGATCATAACCCTCTTTACCCCCGTCAGCATCGATACTGGTTAGGAGGATTGCTCCCACGCCACGGGCTTCAGCTTCAGCTGCCCAAGGCAAAACTGCTTTACCTGTGGGCTGACGCCCGCCATGGGTATACACTTCCCAACTCTGCAAATTATCGCTCCATTTGGCATCTATGGCCAAAACCAGGCGCCGGCCGCCAAATCTGGCTGCAGCTGCAGTCAGCAGTTCAGGCTGCTGCACAGCCGCCGTATTGAGGGAGATTTTGTCTGCCCCGGCAGCAAATAGCTGCTGCATTTGTGCCAGATCATTTATGCCGCCGCCAACAGTGAGGGGAATTTGCACTGCGGCGGCCGTACGCTCCACCAACTCCAGCATGGTGCCCCGCCCCTCCAGGGAGGCGGAGATATCTAACAGAACCAATTCATCTGCCCCGGCCCGGTCATAAAAGCGGGCCAGCTCCACCGGATCACCGGCATCGCGCAAATTAATAAACTGCGTCCCCTTCACGACACGGCCATCCTTAACATCCAGACAGGCAATAATCAGTTTCGCAACCATTTACATACCCTCCGTGATGGCTAAAGCAGCCGGCAGGGTAATGCGGCCCGTATACAAGGCCTGGCCGATGATGATGCCGTTCAGTCCGTACGCCTGCAGCGGCAGGAGTTCAAGAATATCCTGTAAAGAAGCAATGCCGCCGGAAGCAATTACCGAAACCGGCAGCGCCTGCGTTACTTCCGCCAGCGCGGCCACATTAGGTCCCTTTAAGGTACCGTCACGCAAAATATCAGTATAAATAATTTCCTGCACGCCCAGCTGCACCATCTGTTGTGCCAGATCAATGGCCGACAGCGGAGCTTCCTCGAGCCAGCCGCGAATAGCCACCCGTCCCGCACGGACATCAATGCCAACCATAATTTGTCCGGGGAAACGGGCACAAAGTTCAGCCACCAGCTGTGGCTCCTGCACTGCTGCTGTGCTCAGAATCACGCGCGCCGCCCCACGGTCCAGCAGATCAGCTGCCTCCCGTACCTGACGTATTCCTCCTCCCACCTGAATAGGAATTTTGACCGCCTGGACAATCTTTTCAATCACGGCGATATTTTTCATCCTGCCGTTCATGGCGCCGTCCAAATCTACCACATGTAGGCGTTCGGCCCCTTCAGCTTCCCAGTGCAGTGCTGCCTCCACCGGATCTTCATAATATACAGTTTCACGCTCCAGGTTACCATGTACCAAGCGTACACAGCGTCCATTTCGAATATCTACTGCCGGAATAATCAGCATGTGACAACCTCCCCTACAAATAAAATAAATTCCAGTGAGGTCTTCCATATTCTCCTACTATATTCCCCGAACAGAAAAAAAATCCTGCTAATTCCCTAGGTTTTATAACAACCCTTTGGTTGAGGGAATACCGGTCACGCGCGCGTCATAACGGGTAGCGGTGCCCAAAACCCGTCCCAATCCTTTAAAAAGCGCCTCTATAATATGATGGGTGTTGCGGCCGGATAACAGTTTGACGTGCAGTGTACACAGCGCCCGGCTGGTAAAGGCACGCAAAAATTCTTCCACCAGCTCTGTTTCAAAATTGCCGAGGCGCGCCGCCGGCAAAGGCAGATCAAAACTCAAATAGGGACGACCGGACAAATCTACCGCCACTAAAACCAGGGCCTCATCCATAGGCAAGGCTAAAGAAGCAAAACGGGTAATGCCTGCTTTATCGCCTAAAGCCTGCCGAAAGGCCTCGCCCAAGACTAAACCCACATCTTCCACCACATGATGCGCATCTACTTCCCAGTCCCCCGTAGCCTGCAGCTGCAGGTCAAAGCAGGCATGATGGCTCCATAAAGTCAGCATATGTTCGAGAAAAGGCACACCGCAGTCGAGGTCGGCTGTTCCTGTGCCGTCAAGCGCCAAGGTCAGGGTAATGTTGGTTTCTTTAGTTTGTCGGGTGATGCTTTGCTTTCTCTTGCGCAAGAAACTCCCTCCTTTTGGTGACAGCCTGGCCGTGGGCCGCCAGCCCTTCCACAGCGGCCAATTTTTCTACCGCCGCCGCACATTTTAGCAGTGCCTGCGGTGAATAAGCAAGTAAACTGGTTCTTTTGCAGAAATCATCTACAGATAAAACTGATGAAAATCGGGCGGCTCCGGCCGTCGGTAAAACATGATTGGGGCCGGCCCAGTAGTCCCCCAGGGATTCCGGGGTAAAAGAGCCGACAAAGATAGCACCGGCATGGCGAATGCTGCCCATTACAGACCAGGGATCAGCAAGATGCAGCTCTAAATGCTCCGGTGCCAGCAGATTAACAATCTCCAGGGCTTGCGATAAATTTTCCACCGTTACCAAAGCTCCCTGTGCCCTCAGTGCCTGTTCGATCACAGTCCGGCGCGGCAGTGCCGCACACTGACGGTTTACTTCAGCCGGCAGTTCTGCCGCCAAACGGGCAGAAGTGGTAACACAATAGGCAGCGGCCAGCGGATCATGTTCCGCCTGTGCCAACAGATCGGCAGCAACAAAATCAGCCCGCGCCGTTTCGTCTGCTACTACCACCACTTCACTGGGGCCGGCCAGCATATCGATGCCCACAATGCCGGCAACTTCCCGTTTAGCCAGGGTAACATACAAATTACCGGGGCCGACAATTTTGTCAACCCGCGGAATGCTGGCCGTACCATAAGCCAGCGCGGCAATAGCCTGAGCGCCGCCGCACTTATAAACGGCATCTACACCGGCAATCCCGGCCGCCACCAGCGTATAGGGATTGACACTGCCGTCAGCCTGGGGAGGCGTCACCATCACAACTTCCCGCACACCGGCGATACGCGCCGGAACAACTGTCATCAGCACAGAAGAAGGATAAGCAGCTGCACCTCCGGGCACATAAGCACCGACACGGTCTAAGGCAGTAATCCGCTGTCCTAAAATAATGCCGTCAGCACCATACTCTACCCAAGACTGCTGCAGTTGGCGGCGATGATAGGCGGCAATATTTTCAGCGGCCTGCTGCAGAATAGCTTTGCTTTCCGGCTCCACGGCTGCTTCTGCCGCGGCAAATTCTGCCGCACTTACTTCTAAAGCAGTAAGGCGGGCTTGGTCAAAACGTTCCGTGTAGGCAAGCACTGCCTCGTCACCTGCTTCACGGACAGCAGCCAGGATCTGCCGCACCGCTGCCAACTCCTCCGGATAGTCGTCAAAGTCACGACGCCTGAACTGCTGTAAAAAGGTCTCACGCGTATACTCTTTTAACATCACTGCACCTCCTCCTGTACTGACAGTACTCGCTCCAATTTCCGAGTAAAGGCCATTACCCGTTCCCCCTTGACCTGGTAACTGCCGGGATTAGCAATCAACCGGGAAGTAATGGGGGTGATTGTTTCCACCTCTTCCAAATGATTTTCCGCCAAAGTTTTACCTGTGGAAACTAAATCTACAATCACATCGGCTAAATTTAATAACGGCGCCAATTCTATGGAACCGTGCAGCTTAATCAGCTCAAACTGCTTTCCCTGCTGCTGGAAGTAGCGTTCCGTAATACGGGGATATTTTGTCGCCACATAGCCGCCTGTAAATGCGCCGCTGCCGCGGCGGCGGGCAACAACAAGGCGGCAGGCGCCTATTTTCAAATCTAATAACTCATATAGTTCCTTTTCCTGCTCTAAAAGTATATCTTTGCCCACCACCCCCAGATCGGCGGCACCATATTCGACATAAGTGGGAATGTCAGCAGGTTTACCAAGTATAAAACGTAGTTTCTGGGCACCAACGGTGAAAACCAGTTTCCTCGTATCTGCAGACAGCTCGGCGCAGTCAATGCCGGCTGCCGTGAAAAGCTGCAGGGTGGGTGGCAAAATCCTGCCCTTGGCTAAAGCAATAGTTAACCACTCTTTATCCATCCAGTTCTTCCTCCCCTGCCGCTTTTTGCAGGTCAAGATCCAAAACACCGGCCTCGCTATAATACAACAGCCGCTGTGCGCCCCTGACCGCTGCCTGCCGGCGGGCTTCTGCCGCCGTAGCTGCTGCCGCTGCCAAAATCGCCGGTGTCTGCCCGGTCCGTAAAGCCTGTGCCGCGGCAATGGCCGCTGCCCGCCCGCCGCGGCCATATGCCACATAAACAGGCGGAGTGAGTGCCGGCATTTTTTTCTCCCGGGTTAAGAGGGTCAACAAGTGATCTATACTGACCGCAAAGCCCACGGCCGGCCGCGCAGGACCAAAATGCTCCAATAGCCGGTCATAGCGGCCGCCGCCGCACAGCGCATAACCGAGACCGGCGGTATATCCTTCAAAAACCATGCCTGTATAGTAATCCAGCATACGTACCAGGCCTAAATCTAACTGCAGATAAGCAGTAACGCCGTAATCCTCCAACACTGACCAGATCTCCGCCAGTGTTGCCAACGGCCGGTCAGCCTGCTCTGTCGTTAAAAGTTCCCGTGCTTCCTCCAAAACCTCCCGGCCACCCCGTAAAGTAGGAATGCGTAAAATATTTTCTTTCTGCCGGTCTGCCAAGGGCAGCCGGTTAACCTGCTTTTTTAGAGTTACAAAATCCCTTTGATAAAATAGGCGTTTAATGATGGCCCGCTCAGCTAAATCTACCTGATAGGCAGAAAGTAAGCTGTCTAAAAAACCACTATGGCCAAGGCATAAAGTAAATTCCTCTAAACCTGCTGCCTGCAGGACTGCTGCCGCCAGCGCAATTACTTCGGCATCAGCTGCGGCATGGGGGGAGCCTAACAGCTCCACACCCGCCTGTGTCAGTTCACGCTGCTTACCCTGCAGGCCGGCTGTCTGGCGAAAAATACTGCCGCCGTAGCAGAGCCGCAAAGGTTGGGGAGCCTGCGTCAAATGGAGGGCTGCTACCCGGGCCAGCGGAATGGTAAAGTCAGGGCGCAGAACCAGAGTCCGGCCGCGCTCATCCCAGAGACGATACAGCTGTTCAGCCAAACCGTCTTTCATCTCACCGACAAAATTGGCACTATATTCAAAAGCCGGTGTGGATACCTCCTGGTATCCCCAACGGCTGAATAATTCCTGAATTTTCTCTTCCAGCTTTCTCTTTTGTCGCGCCATATCCGGCAGTAAATCCCACACACCTTCCGGTGTTAAAAGACGCTTTAATTTTTCCTGCATCGTTACTCACCCCGTTTACTTTAACGCGTTAACGTGTTAATGCTCTAAAGTATAACATAGGGCAAGCTTTGCTGTCAATCCTTAATTTTCCCTGTCTGCCAGTCAAATTCATGGTAAGCAGAACGGCCGCGTAAGCTGCGGAACCTGCGGCGCACAGCAGCTGCCGCCCGTATCACCTGATAAACTTTTTCCACTAACGGATCGGCTATTTGATATGAGAAGTTTAACGTATTGCCGCCATAGCGCTCTTCTGCTTTCAGCCTGGCTTCAATTTTTGTGCCGGCTAAAGGCAGAACTTTACTGGCCGGGTCAACTTTGGCCAGGTAAGGCCGGCCCGTTACAGTTTTGACCTGCTGTAAAAACTGCATATTAGCCGTCAAATCGTCAAAAGTAGTCTGATCATCAAACATTATAAAGCCCATGGCCACAAAAATATCTAAATCACTCAATATTTTCAGGGCGGCCAGGTTCTCCGCCACGGTCACATCTTTTTGGAAACGATCTAATACAGCCTGAGAGCCGGACTCCACGCCTAAAAACACTTTACACAAACCGGCTTTTTTAAGTAAGGCAAATAATTCCGGCTCCACATCATTGACGCGGCATTCAATACTAAATTTGATCTGCCAGCCCTTGGCGATAATCGTTTCCGCAATTTGACGCGCCCGTGCCTGCCCCCGCCCTTTAGTGCCGATAAAATTAGCATCAATAAAAGCAAAATTAGTAACACCGTACTCAGTCTGCAGGCGTTCCAGTTCAGCAATGACGGCGTCGGCACTGCGCTGGCGGTATTTACTGCCGAAACGCGCAAAAAAAGCACCTACACTGCAGAAGGTACAGCGTCCATAACAACCACGCGAAGTAAGCACTGAGGCATAGCCCGTTTGTGCCAATACCTGCGGCAGTGTATCCCGGGCCGGTTCAGGCAGCAGATCCAAATCGTCAATACTGGGACGATCCTCAGTCTCCCACAGTTCACTGCCGCTGCGCCCCACCAAGCCGGCAACGCCCCGGACGGAGCCGCCGTTCAGGATGGTCTGCGCCAGCTCCACTAAAGTTATTTCTCCCTCACCTTTAACCACAAAATCTATGGCCGGACAAAGGGTCATAATTTCCCGCGCGGCAAAGGTGGGATAAATACCACCCACCGCGATCTTTACGGTTGTGGCTGCTTTCAGTTCGGTGATAAAGTCTAAAGTTTCCGCCGCACTTTCCTGAAAGGTGAGACTGCAGCCAACTAAAGCATAATTTCCCTGCTGCACTGCCTGCACTACCGTCTGCAGATCACCGCCCGTCAGCGGCAGATCCAGAATCGTGGTGTGGATGCCGGCCTGACGCAGACAGGCAGCCAGATATCCTAAACCTAAATGTTCAAAGGGTGCCTCCAGCTGCCGCCAATTCGGATTGACCAACAGCACCCCCTGTTCAGCTCCATTGCTAACCACCATTTTCTCCTTCCCACCACACTTTTTCCTTATCTTTCTCTCAGCTCGCGGTAAAAGGCCTCATACTGCGGCACAATTAACTCACTGTCAAAAAAATCTTCCACGCGGCGCCGCGCAGCTGTGCGCAGCTGCTGCAGTTTCTCCTCATCCTTTAATAAATTAACAGCATAAGCAGACATTGCTTCCACGTCACCGACTGCTGCCAGGTAACCGGTCTCGCCGTGCACCACTACCTCCGGGATACCGCCTGCGCTGCTGGCGATCACCGGCACCCCACAGGCCATGGCTTCCAGGGCGCCTAAGCCGAAACTTTCCTTTTCCGAGGGCAGCAAAAATAGATCTGCCGCTGATAAAATGGGGATCACATTATCCTGTGTGCCTAAAAAACATACATCCTGCTGCAGGCCCAGTTTATCGACTAAAGCTTGTGTTGAACGCCGCTCCACCCCATCGCCCACCAACAATAAACGGGCCGGCATGGCGCGGCGTACACGGGCAAAGATTTGCACCACATCATGCAGTCTTTTCACCGGACGGAAATTAGAAATATGTACTAAAACTTTACAATTCTGCTCGGGGCAGCCCACCACGCGGCGGGCATCCGGCAGCCGGTAAACATTTTTCGTATTAATAAAATTATAAATGGTGCGGATTTCCTGCCGGGGAGCAAAAGTCTGCTCTGTTTCCGCACGCAAACTTTGCGATACGGCGGTTACACCGTCACTTTTATCAATGCTGTAGCGGGTGATGCGCTTAAAAGACGGATCACTGCCTACCAATGTTATATCTGTACCGTGCAGTGTGGTGACGACCCGCACCTCCCGACCGGCTAATACTTCCCGCGCCAGGTGGGCACAGAAAGAATGGGGAATGGCATAATGGGCATGCAGAATATCCAGCTGCTCGCGTTCCGCCAGTTCGGCAATGGTATTAACCAAAGCCAGTGTATAGGGGGGATATTTAAAAAGCGGATAAGAGAGCATGGCTACTTCATGATAAAAAACATTTTGGTGAAAGCTGTTTAAACGAAAAGGGAGCTGATAGGAAATAAAGTGCACCACATGGCCCCGTTTAGCCAGTTCCTTCCCCAGTTCCGTTGCTACTACGCCGCTGCCGCCGTGGCTCGGATAACAAATCATGCCAATTTTCATCTGCTACTGCTCCCGGCGTCTGGTATGACGCACACGACCCCGTAAAGTCATCAAATCATCAATGGCGGCCTGCTCATCCATCACAATTCCTTCGCCATAGGCGACCTGAATCAGTGACCCCATATACTGATCGCGTACCCGCAGACTGCGTAA
Organism: Bacillota bacterium; assembly: GCA_012522335.1. Classification (GTDB taxonomy): domain Bacteria; phylum Bacillota; class Dethiobacteria; order Dethiobacterales; family Dethiobacteraceae; genus UBA9865. The sequence goes on along the minus strand of JAAYKP010000023.1, from coordinate 7,881 downwards.
AAAGTCAGGGTCGTTAACATAGGTCTGGATATCTCTTCCTGCACGGATGCCAAACTGGCTGGCATGAGCACAAATGGCCGCCATTTTGCGTTCATGATATGGGGAGATGTCCACGACCAGGGAAGGTTCAGCAGTCCCGCCAAGGAAATACTGCAAAACTACCGGGGGACGATGGGCTTCACCGGCAGCCGGATACTTCCATAATCCGGCTAAATGGGCGGCTTCACGCACCAACTGGTGTGCGCGCACATGGTCCGGGTGACGATCTTTGCTGTACGGTCCCAGCACAACTTTCGGCCGATAACGGCGAATAATCTCAATGATGGGCCGCAGCATTTCTTCACTTACCGCCAGCCGGGCGTCCGGCAGCTGCAGGCAGTCACGTACCGCCACCCCCATAATTTCGGCGGCCCGCAGTGCCTCCTGCCGGCGAATCTCCGGCGTGCCGTTGGTACCGCTTTCGCCGGCCGTTAAATCGACTATACCGACTTTATAGCCCATCTCCACATGTTTGATCAGTGTACCGCCAATACCAATCTCCACATCATCAGGATGGGGACCAAAGGCTAAAATATCAAGCTGCATTTTCTCGCCTTCTTTCTCCAGTTAATAGTTGTTAATTACTGCTGGTACTGATAGAGGTAGTGACCGGGCTGGAGAGGGAACTCCCGCTGCAACTGCCGCCACCAGTCCGGCCCGTACTTTGCCAGGTACTGCACAAGATTAAACACTCTCTCCTGCGGTTTATCCAGCGGGCGCAGCGCTTCCCGCAGCGCCGTCAAATGGCGGATAGTAACATGCTGCTGCTGTTTTTGTTCCGCCTGTGCCTTCTTTTCCAAATAGGCTGCCTGCTGATAAACATGCTGCAGATTTTTCTCCGCTAATTGACCCAGCTGGGGATTGAGCTGCTGCAGGTCGCTTTTTGCCTGCTCATAAGCTGCTGCCAGCCCTTCTCTCAAGGTGGCAAATACAGCTTCTACATCAACCACACTGTTGGCCTGCAGCACCTGCTGCAGCTGGCCCTCAGGATCCGCCAGAAAGGCCGTCTCATCAATTTGATAGCGGGCAAGGTAGCGGCTGAGACGCGGCTCCAGGATAGTCAGGCTCGGTCGGGGTACCAGGCACGGCGGCTGCAGCCCAAAAAGCGGGTATAGTGCCAGCGCCTGTGCATAATAGGCTGTTTCCCCCGGTCCCAGCACCATAGCCACTGTGGGGAAAATTGCATCCTGCACCACCGGCCGCAGCAGTACATTGGCACTTACCTGCTGCGGCTTCTGTGCGGCTAAAGCTGACAATTCTGCTTCCGTCCAGGTTAAACTGCCGTCCCGGCTGCTGTATTGACTATGCCGGTAAAAAAGGGCCGTCCGCCGGCCGTCCATACTCATTAAAAGTGTACTGTCCGGTGCCCGCTGCACCTGCAGCTGATAACCTGCCTCCAGCAGCGCGGCTTCCCGCCGGGCCAATGCTGTTTCAATTTCCGGCCGCAGCTCCACTGCTTTTACTAACACCGGAGCTGCCAGCTGTCGTGCTTCCGGCAGCAATGGGTCAAATAAGACTAAACCGCTCTCATGAAAAAGTTTGCTTAAAATCCGGGCACACCACTCCACCGGGGTAGCTGACTGCCGGCAGGCTGCAGTTAACCATGCCAGCAGCTCCGGTGTAAATTCGCTGTCCGGTAAAATTTCCGCCAACTCCCGGAGCACAGTCTCTTTCGCCGCTGCCGTGAATTCTAAACGTCCCAGCGGCTCCCCGTGATGGGTAAGCAGCAGCTCCAGCTTCTGCAGCTGCTGCCGGCGGTTCTGCAGATAGCAGTGATTAGCCTCGGCAAAATCATGGTCTTCACTGGCAAGCCAAAACAAGGGCACCACAGGTCGTGCCAAGGCAGTTTCCAGCTGTGCCGCCAGTTTTACGGCAGCCAGAGCTTTATAAACGGTGTACAGCGGCCCCGTTAATAACCCGGCCTGCTGCCCGCCGGCAACTACTACAGCGCGGGGATCTGTCAGCTTCTGCAGCTGTGCCTCGGTGGCTGCGCCGCAGCCGACACGGCGATTATACGTTAACAATAAGGACACAAGTTCAGCGCGGTCTGTCCGGCAGGTATTACTAACCCGGTCTGCAGTATCGGCAAAAACTGCCGTCTCACTGTAATGACGTCCCAAAAACTTTGTTGCCTGCGGTAAACCCTGCAGATAATCATGATAAATCCCTGCTGGGATGAATGTATCGATGCGTTTTATCATCGGCAGCTCCTATCACTATTTTTTGTAGATTATTCTTCTGCAATATTCCACAAAAAAAGCTTTTTCCCTTTCCCGACCTTGTTGTTAACCGCTTGTTAAGATCTTTGTAAGCTTTGCAGTGTCTCCCAAAAGTGGGGGTAAGAAATAGCCACCGCTTCAGCACCCGTGATCGTAACCGGCGCTGCTGCCCGTAAAGCGGCTACGGCCAGCGACATGGCCATACGGTGATCTCCCCGGCTGTCTACAGTGCCGCCCTGCAGCTGCTGGGGCCCGTCTATGATCAGACCATCGGCGGTAGGCGTAATCACTGCCCCCAGTTTACTAAACTCCTCCGCCACCGCCGCCAGGCGGTCTGTTTCTTTGACGCGCAGCTCCTGCGCATCTCTAATAATTGTTTTTCCGCCGGCAAACAAGGCGGCGGCAGCCAACACAGGCAGCTCATCTATCAGCTTGGGAATCAGGGCCCCGCTGATTTCCACCCCGCGTAAGGGAGCGCTTCTGACCAGGAGATCGGCCCTTGGTTCACCGTTGATCTCCCGCCGGTTAAGCAGCTGCAGCTTTCCCCCCATGGCCTGTAAAACTGTAAGCAGGCCGGTACGGGACGGGTTAATGCCCACATTAGGCAGCAGTAACTCGGAACCGGGGACTATACTGGCCGCCACCAGAAAATAGGCGGCCGCCGAAAGATCGCCCGGCACCTGCAGCAGACGGCCTCTCAGCCGGGCCGATCCCTGCAGCGTAACAGTTGTACCCTGCACACTGATGTCAGCGCCTAAACAGGCCAGCAGGCGCTCCGTATGGTCACGACTTAAATAGGGCTCACTGACCTGCGTCATACCGCTGCTGAACAAGCCGGCCAGCAGCAGTGCCGATTTAACCTGCGCACTGGCTACAGGGCTGCGGTAGCAGCCGCCCCGGATTTTTCCCGGCAGGCAGGTTAAAGGCAGCAGCTGTCCCTGCTGCCGTCCGACAATATGGGCACCGAAGGAACGCAGCGGTTCAGTTACCCGGCCCATGGGACGCTGCCGTAAAGAAGCATCACCCGTCAGCACGGCTGAAAAAGGCTGCGCCGCCAGCACCCCTAGCAGTAAGCGGGCGGTGGTACCTGAATTGCCGCAGTTTAAGACATCTTCCGGCTCCCGCAGGCCTGTTAAGCCTACCCCCTGGATCTGTACCGTCTGCCCGTCTACAATTATGGGTACACCTAATTGGCGCAGACAAGTCACTGTCGCCAGGCAATCATCACCCGGTAAAAAACCTTCAATGGTAGTTTCTCCCTCTGCCAAAGCCCCTAAAATGGCCGCCCGGTGAGAAATAGATTTATCTCCCGGTACCTGCACTGTCCCCTGCAGAGGTCCCTGAGCGGAAATCGTTACCTGCATCCTTATTCCTCCTGCCGCTCCACGCGCAGACCGGCGGTCTGTAAAATTTCAGCGGCCGCATCCCTTGCCGCGGCCGTTACAAAACCCAGCCGCAGCGGTCCGCCGGTCTTTTCGCGCACCCGGAGCAGTTCAATTTCTGCAATATTAATACCGCCCTCACCTAGTAAACCGGTAACTTCCCCAATCAGCCCGGGGCGATCAGGGACAAAGACAAATAAATTATATAGCAGCGGCAGCAGACCTTTACCGCGCAGCGGCACCTGCTGCCGCACCTCACGCGCGGCCGCAAAGTAAGCCAGCAACCCCGCGGCATCAGCCTGAGCCACCAACTGCCGCACCTCACTCAGCCGGTCGGCAAACATATCCAGCATTGTCAGCAGATTATCCCGGTTAGACAAACAGATGTCTTTCCACATCCGGGGGCAGCCCAGCGCTATACGCGTGCTGTCCCGGAAACCGCCGCCGGCCAGGCTTAATAACTCCGCCGTTTCACCGAGACCGGCCACAGTCTGTACCAAAACTGCTGCCGTCAGGTGGGGCAGATGGGAAATAGCCGCCACCTGCCGGTCATGCTGCTCCGGTGTCATGACTACCGGCAGGCCGCCCAGCCGCCAGACTAAATCCTGCATTGCCGTCAGCTCTGCTGAGGCTGTACCGGTTAAGATATAAATGGCATTCTCAAAAAGATCGGCTTCAGCAGCCAAAACGCCTGTTTTCTCTGAACCTGCCATGGGATGACCACCGACAAAGGCTGCGGCCGCCGGCAGGGCCTCCTCTGCTGCTTTTGTTACGGCAGCTTTAGTACTGCACAGATCTGTAACGAGGCAGCCCGGACTGAGATAGGGCGCCATTTCCCGCAGCAGCCGGCAGGCTGCCTGCACCGGTACTGCCAGGACTACTAATTCTGCTGCCGCCACAGCCTCTGCTGCCGTAGCGGCAGCATGGGTTACGGCGCCTACCTGCCGCGCCAGTTGGACGGCGGCAGGATCTGCGTCATAGCCAATAACCTCCACTGCCAAATCTCTTTTCAGCAGTGCTTTGCCCAGTGAACCGCCCATCATACCGACACCAAGAATGGCTACCCGCCGCAGAGGGAACATCATGCCTGCTCCTCTGTAATATACTTACCAAAAACAGCAGCCACTTGTCTCAATTCTGTGACTAAGGCCGTAAACTTGTCAATGGTTAAGGACTGCGCACCGTCACAGAGGGCCTGCGCCGGCTGCGGATGCACTTCTATCATCACCCCGTCAGCACCGGCAGCAACGGCTGCCCGGCTCATACTGGGTACCCAGCGCCAGCTGCCCGTTCCGTGACTGGGATCAACAATCACCGGCAGGTGAGACAAATGTTTCACCACCGGCACAGCGCTTAAATCTAAAGTATTGCGGGTAGATGATTCAAAAGTACGAATGCCCCGCTCGCAGAGAATAACCTGCGGATTGCCGCTGGAGACAATATATTCGGCCGCCATCAACCATTCCTCAATGGTGGCTGACATACCCCTTTTTAAAAGAATTGGTTTCTCCAGCTTGCCTAATTCGCGCAGCAAATGAAAGTTCTGCATATTGCGCGCCCCTACCTGCAGAATATCGGCATATTCTGCCACTAAGCCCACCGTATGCTGATCCATAACTTCCGTCACTATGGGCAGCCCGGTTTTTTCCCGGACTTTTGCCAGCAGCTCGAGCCCCTTTTCCTCTAAACCTTGAAAGGCGTAAGGTGAAGTGCGCGGTTTAAAGGCCCCGCCCCGTAAAATTTGGGCTCCGGCCGCTTTGACTCCTGCTGCTGCTTGCAGCAGCTGTTCCTCACTTTCCACCGCACAGGGACCGGCCATCAGCACTACCTGTTTGTCACCGATGGTGCAGTCGCCCACTTTAAAAACAGAATTCTCCTGTTGAAATTCGCGGCTCACCAGCTTAAACGGTTGTGTGATGGGCAGCACTTTCTCCACAAAAGGCAGTGCTTCCAAACTCATCTGCCGCACCAGTTTTTCATCACCGATGGCACCGATAATGGTGCGGAATTTGCCCTCTGACAAATGCACCCCCAAACCTACCTCTTCTAACCGTGCTGCTATCTGTTGAATTTGTTCCGCCTTGACACCCGGCTGCATCACAATTACCACAGTTTCTGATCCTCCTTAGTTTTGTTAATTATTTTGTGCTTTTTACCGTCATACCGTACTACTGAGACAGGGATTAAGATAACAAAAAATCCGTCCCTGAAAAAAGGGACGGATTAATCCGCGGTACCACCCAATTTGGCTTAGCAATAAGCCCTCTCATTTTCGGCACGCCCTCAGCGGGTTATGCCTAATCCCAGGTAACGGTAGGATCTCCGTCGAAGCCTACTCTAATTTCGGTTCGCTGCTCAAGGGGGTATCTTCAGTCAAGTGCGGATACCGGTTCACAGCTGCCACCGGCTCTCTGCAATCCTGCCAACCTGCCTACTATCTCCCTGTCATCGCCTTTTGATATTACTCCTAAATTTAACCCTTGTTGGCAGTCTTGTCAAGCCTTTTTTTTTCTGTGCGCAGATTTTTTGCTAGGGTAATAAATATAGCTGCAGTTTCCGGCGGCCAAAGCGAAGTGCCGCCTGGTGAGTGGGCAGCAAAAGATCAAGGCGATTGCCTTTGATGGCGCCGCCCGTGTCGGCAGCAATGGCGAAACCGTAACCGTCAAGATAAAGACGGCTGCCTAAAGGAATAATTTTAGGATCAACGGCTACCAGATGAGGATTTGCCTCGCTGCCGTCACCGGCCACGGCCCGACGGCCGCTGGCCGTAAGACCGTCATTATAGCTGCCGGTACAGACGCTGCGCCCTTTACTGTCGATGGGGCAGCCGGTTCCGGCCGTACCTGCACAGTAGGCCGTTGCCGTTACCGTATAGCTGCGTGTATAACTGATGCTGCGGCCGTTAGCTGAGATCACCCGGCGGGCATCACTTTCACCGGCCCGGGAGGTATTATTACTGCCGCGGGCAGCCAGCACCCGTGTGGTCCCACTGCTGCCGCCGCTTTTGCTTCCCTGAGGGATGATTAGCTCTCGACCCACCTCCAGCTTGGTAGGATCGGTAATCTTATTCACCGCCAAGATTTCATCTACCTGAGCATGGTAACGTTTGGCCAACTTCCAGACCGTTTCCCCCCGCTGCAGAGTATGCCTCAGCGGCGTCTCAGCAGCTTGGGGCTGATCATCCTTGACAACAGTCAGGACTTGTCCGGCATAAATCAAATGAGGGTTATTAATGTTATTGGCACTAATCAGCTGCTCCAGGCTGAGGCCATATCTTTTGGCAATCATCGTCAGTGTTTCCCCGCGCGCAACTGTATGCCGGAGAACTGCCTCCTCCTGCCGCTCCTGCAGCCGCTGGACATAGGTAGGAAGCAGGGCACGGGCATACGAAACAGTAGGGGCATCGGCAATCACTAGATCTTGCTGTGCCGCAGTACTGCTGTTCTGCAGGAACAGGGACAGTAAAAGCAGCGGCACCATGATCAACCTGCCCTTTTTCTTGCTCTTCATCTCTTCACCTCATTAATTAAAAACCTTTTTTTACAGCAAAAGGCTGTACTAGGTAATTATTCCCAGGAAAAAATTTTTTATACCTATGACAGGAGGCAAATAATTAAAGAGCGTTTCAACCGGCAGGCAAAAAAAAATCAGGCGGTTAAGCCTGATTGTGGGTGAATTATATTGTCAGCAACCACGAGAAAAATTTAAGCCAGAACCTTTTCATCCTCACTGGGCGGTGCCGCCAGATGAAAATGTTCATGCAGTGTGCAGAGTGCTTCCGAAAGATCTGCTTCATTGATCAGCAGTGAAATGGTGATATTGGAGTCACCTGTCTGTAAAATTCTAATATTGGCATCCTTCAAAGCCTTAACAACACTGGCCATTACTCCGGGTAAGTTGCGCATACCCAGGCCCACCACAGCTACTTTGGCGCAGTTAGGAACAAAGCGGTAAGCTAAACCGAGGCTTTTGAGAATAGCTTCTGTGTTGGCCAGGTCAGCTTCAGTAATGGTGAAGCTTTTACGCTCCGGGAAGATAGAAATCATATCAAGGGAAATATGTGCCTGTGCTAAACGGTCAAAAAGTTCCAGTTCAGTTTCGGCATCATCAGCTGCCATTTCCACAAACACCTGCACCAGCCCGGGAATATGGGCCAGTCCGGTAATGACCCGGCTGGGTTTCTGGAAATGGACTTCACGAGACTCATGAATATCATTACTGATAAGTGTGCCGGCCGTATC
>JAAYKP010000151.1 GCA_012522335.1 Bacillota bacterium | reverse complement strand
TAATAAAAAATTTAACCTTGACTTTTTGCTGTGATTTGTTATGATTAAAAGAAATTTTAAAGCTAAAGTGATGATGGGGAAAAAAAGTGGTAACCTCAGTTACAGAGAACCGTCGGGTGGTGCAAGACGGTCTGAGGTCCATCAATAACTCACCCCGGAATGCCGGTGCTGAAACAAAGTAAGCACGGACGTCTGCCACGTTACGGAATCTAAAGTTGGTTCGTCATGCTGACGAACTAATTAGAGTGGTACCGCGGACCTTTTCGCCTCTAAGGTGAAAGGTTTTTTTTTATCTATAAAAAGCTGGAGGGTGATCATGATGACTGAAAAGATTATCATTTTTGACTCAACCTTGCGTGACGGGGAACAAACCCCTGGTGCCAAACTGAATGAGGAGGAAAAGCTAAAAATAGCAAAACAGCTTGCTCGCTTAAATGTTGATGTCATTGAGTGCGGCTTCCCTATTTCTTCACCGGGAGATTTTAAAGCCGTGCAAAGGATTGCTAAAGAAGTTAAAGGTCCCATTATTACCGCTTTAGGCCGTGCCCTAAAACCGGATATCGATGCCGTCTGGGAAGCAATCAAAGCAGCTGAACGTCCTCGTATTCATACCTTCCTCTCTTCTTCACCCATCCATATGCAGTATCAATTGCGCAAGGACCCGGAAACTGTTCTCAACATGGGCGTGGAAGCAGTAAAATACGCCAAGAAGTATACTGATGACGTGCAGTACTCACTGATGGATGCCACCCGCAGTGAACTTGATTATTTATGCCGCGTAGTGGAAGCAGTAATTGCCGCCGGTGCCACTGTTGTTAATATCCCGGATACTGTGGGTTACGCCGTTCCGGAACAATTTGGAGAGCTGATACAGCAGATTATGAACCGGGTGCCCAACATAGATAAAGCCGTCATTAGCGTACACTGCCATAATGATCTAGGTTTAGCTGTAGCCAATTCACTGGTTGCCGTACAGAACGGAGCACGTCAGGTGGAATGCAATATCAATGGTATCGGCGAGCGAGCAGGCAATGCTGCTCTGGAAGAAATCGTCGTTGCTCTGACTATCCGCAGCGATTACTTCCAAAACTATCACCATCAGGTTAATACTAAAGAAATATATAAAACCAGCCGTTTAGTGTCGAGCCTGATGGGAATACCTATACCGGTCAACAAAGCGGTTATCGGGACTAACGCCTTTGTTCATTCATCCGGCATCCACCAGGATGGAGTCCTTAAACATACGGAAACATATGAGATTATCAATGCGGAATTAATTGGCGGTAAGGCGGGACAAATGATGCTGACAGCCCGATCGGGCCGTCACGCTGTCCGTCACCAACTGCAGGAACTTGGTTTTACTTTGCATGATACTGAATTTGAAGAATTCTTTGCTCGTTTTCTGGAGTTGGCTGATAAGAAAAAAGAAGTTTACCGTGAAGATCTTGAGGCTCTGATGAATGAAAATATGACTCATACTGCGTCAATCTATAGTTTGGAATACTTACAAACTGTGAGCGGTTCCAAGAGTATACCTGCAGCGGTAGTCAAATTAAAAAAAGACGATGAAATATTTGTAGAAACAGAAACAGGTGCCGGACCCATTGATGCTGCCTATAATGCCATTGACAAAATAACCGGCTTTAAACCGCGTTTAGAAAAATATAACCTGCGTGGTGTGACGGAGGGTCGCGATGCTTTAGGCGAAGTTTCCATTACCCTGGAGTATCAAGATAAAACAATAATCGGGCGCGGCACATCTACAGATATCATCGAAGCATCTGTGCGGGCTTACCTAAATGGTATTAATAAGCTGCTGGCACAGCGCAGTAATGATGCCAGATGAACTGTTTTAACGCCGGCTTTCCCAGATTAGCCGGCGTTCTGTTTTGATGAAATCCGCTGCCTCGCCGGTTATACTAATTTCAGTTACCTGAACTAATATCCTGCTAAAACAGAAAAATTTGCTCCAAGTTCTTTTGTTCTTCAATCACTTCCTGTCACTGCCCCTCAGTTTGCTTGTGCTCGATAAATATAGTTGGTAGTTCAGACAATGGTTTACTCTGCAGTTAGGTATCTACTCTTTTCTTGAAAAGGCAGCATCCTTTCGCTATAATTGTCTTAGTCTTTAAAAACGGTAAACTGAAAGTAATCTGACAATGATGTTAATAATGGGAGGAAATATGAACTGGAATTCAGTTATGCAATTGCTAGGGGGGCTGGCTCTTTTTCTGTATGGCATGTCACTAATGGCCTCCGGTATGCAGAAAGCAGCGGGAGATCGGCTGCGTAAAATTTTAGAGTTCCTGACCTCAAAGCCGATTGTGGCAGTGTTGACCGGAGCTGTTGCCACGATGTTGGTGCAGAGCAGCAGTGCTACTACTGTCATGGTGGTAGGTTTTGTTAATGCCGGCCTGATGACACTGAAACAGGCAGTGGGGACAATCCTCGGCGCTAATATCGGTACTACCATCACAGCACAAATAGTTTCCTTTAAAGTATCCAGTCTTGTCTACCCAGCTTTAACCATCGGCGGCTTGTTGAGCATGCTCAATAGTCGTCGTCTTTACCGTTACATTGGACAAGCAATTTTAGGTTTCGGTATCCTCTTTCTGGGAATGAATGTTATGTCCCAAAGTATGGAACCGCTGCGCCAGAATCAATTCTTTATCGATCTGATGGTTTCCTTTGGCCGCACACCAATGTTAGGAGTACTGATTGGGGCACTGTTTACAGCTATCATTCAGTCCAGCAGTGCCACGACAGGTATCGTTATTGCCATGACGATGCAGGGCATCTTGAGCCTGCCGGCAGCTCTGGCCATCACTTTAGGTTCCAATATCGGAACATGCGTGACGGCGCTGCTTGCCAGCATCGGTACCGGTCTTTCCGCCCGCCGTGCTGCTGTGGCCCACCTCCTGTTTAATGTAGCCGGAGTTATTATTGCTCTCTTCTTCTTCCAGCCGTTTACTAATCTGATTCTTCTAACCGGAGGCAGCATCACCAGGCAGACGGCCAATGCCCATACCTTGTTTAATATCATTAATACCATCCTCTTTTTGCCCTTCATTAATCAGTTCGTGGCTGTAGTGAGTCGTTTAGTGCCGGGTGAAGAAGCTGTAATTGAAATGGGACCCAAATATCTTGATAAGCATCTACTGCTGACTCCGGATATTGCCTTGAGCGGTGTGCGCCAAGAATGTCTGCGCATGGCTGCCCTGGCTCGTGAGATGCTTAGTGATGCGATGCAGTTTTTAGTTAATGAAGATAAAAAAATCGTGCAGCATGTCCAGCAAAAAGAAGATCTGGTAGACGCGCTGGAGAAAGAAACAACCGTCTACCTGGCTGAACTTTCGCAGCATTCCCTTACGCAGGAACAGTCGCAGGAAATGTCTGCTCTCATGCATGTTGTCAATGACTTAGAACGCATCGGTGATCATGCTCAGAACATTATTCAGTTAGCAGAAGAAAAAAGCGAAAACCGTCTACCCTTCTCTGAACAGGCCATTGAAGAGTTACAGGAAATGTACGAGAAAGTTGATGAAATGCTTTCTTTATCTATTACCGCCTTTGAAAAGAATGATCTGCTTTTAGCCGGAGAAGTTGTTGATCAGGACGATGTGGTCGATAACTTGGAACAGTCTTTACGGCAATCGCACATTTCCCGTATTAATGAGCAGATTTGTTTTCCGCCCAGCGGCGTAGTCTTTCTGGACATTATCAGCAATTTAGAACGGATTGCTGACCATGTAACTAATTTTGCCCAGAGTGTCTTGGAAAACAACTAAAAGGATCACAGTTTATAGTAAACCTCCGGAAGAGTGCACAGTATTATTTTGTGGCTCTTCTTTTTTGATGACGATTTATGACGAAAAAAGTTCAGCGGCAGCTGCTTACTTAAAAGTGAGATAAAAAACAGGCGTTAACAGTAAACGCCTGTATCCTGTGTATCGTTGCTTGTCTCTATTTCTTGTTCAGGGTCAGTTGTGATAAGTAGAGGAAAATGGTCATACAAGGGGTATTCAGCGACTTCATCAAAAAAAATATCCTGACGGTTCCACGGCAGCTTTTCTGTCATATCTGCTCACCTCGGTCTATGATCTCTTATTTTAACCCGAAGTGCAGCAGATTATGTTAGGGCAGCTCCAATTCCTGCCCGGGATAAAGCAGCGGGCCGGATAATTCATTGTGATCCATGATGAGTTTTATATATTTACGAATATCCATACGCTGCGGGGCATAGCGTTGAGCCAGCGTCCACAGGGTATCGCCTGTTTCTACCACTATTGTTCGCGGCAGGCGTGATTCACCAACGGCTACGTTATCACTGAAAAGTGTTATCCCCACCACAATACTGCAAACCAGCAGCAGCAGCATAGTGCTGAGCAGTTTTTTTTGTCTGCGTAAACTCTGTTTTCGCTGATAAGTATAAACGGCTAATGTTTTCATGCCAAGCCCCCCAAACACTTGTTTGCTTATATAGTAGCACGAACGTATGTACGTGTCAATAGTTTTGAAAGAAAAATACGAACGAATGTTTGCAAGATGGAAAATAAATGTTATAATAAAGAAAAGCTAGTGAGGTGCTGCCGGATGACAGAATTAACCCCTAGGCAAAGACAGATTTTTGAATATATAAAACAGGAAGTCAGAACAAAAAATTACCCCCCTTCAGTGCGTGAAATTGGCGAAGCTGTAGGCCTCTCTTCAAGCTCCACAGTGCATGCACATCTTGCCAAATTAGAAGAAAAAGGCCTGATTCGCCGTGATCCAAGTAAACCCCGCGCTATAGTCATACTGGAAGACGATCCTGCCCCCGCTTATATTCCTGAGGTTGTACCGGTACCGCTGCTGGGACAAGTCACGGCAGGCGAACCAATTATTGCTGAACAGAACATTGAAGAATACTTTCCCCTTCCTAAAATGATGGTCCATCAGGATACAGTATTTCTGTTACGTGTCCGTGGCGACAGTATGATTGATGCCGGTATCCTCGATGGAGATTACGTGATTGTGCGGCAGCAAAGCAGTGCCAATAATGGTGAGATTGTGGTGGCTATGCTGGAAAATGAAGCCACAGTTAAGCGTTTTTATAAAGAAAAGGACAGTATTCGTCTACAGCCGGAAAATCCGGCTTACGAGCCTATTATCTCCCGGGAGATCACAATTATCGGTAAAGTGATAGGGGTTTTTCGGGAATTCCACTAAAAAAAAAGCTTTCATCTGCAGATGCGGATGAAAGCTTTTTTATCGGAGAAGAAGTTACATCAGCCTTGAATTGCTATCTTTTCTATCCGTAGGATGTTGTTAAAGGAGACTCTCCCTAATCTTGCTGGGTGGTGTTGTATTTACAGTATTCTGCAATGGAACAGCTGCTGCACTGTGGGTTACGTGCCTTGCACGTATAGCGACCATGGAGAATCAGCCAATGGTGAGCTTCACACCATCGTTCCTGCGGAATAATGTCTGTCAGCTGTTTTTCGGTCTGTTCCGGCGTTTTAGCCTTGACCAGACCGGTGCGATTGGCGACGCGAAAGACATGTGTATCTACCGCCAAAGCGGGAATACCGAAGGCATTAGCCAGAACCACATTGGCAGTTTTTCTTCCCACACCGGGTAAACTCTGTAATTCTGCCAGAGTCTGCGGTACTTCGCCGTTATATTTGTTAACAATTTCGCGGGCTGTGGCGATCAGATGTTTACTTTTATTACGATACAGACCTAATGTTTTAATTTTCTCCGCCAGTTCATTTTCCGTTAAAGCTGCCATGTCGGCCGGCTCCGGGTAGTCGCGAAAAAGGTTGGCTGTAACTTTATTGACCTGCTTGTCAGTTGACTGGGCAGCTAAAATGGTTGCCACAAGCAGCTGCCACGGAGTTTTAAAATTTAACTCCGTGGCAGGATGGGGATTTTGTTGTGCGAGAATTTTAAAGATTTGCTTAGCTTGTTCTTTTTTTGTCATCAGTTTACTCCACTATATTTTTGCGCGCCGCAGCCGCAGTGAATTTAAAACAACGGATACGGAGGACATAGCCATGGCCAAAGCCGCAATGGCCGGGTTTAAACGCCCTGAAGCAGCAACAGGGATGGCTAAAACATTGTAGCCAAAGGCCCAGAATAGGTTTTGACGAATAATTTTGAAGGTGGCACGGGAAAGATTGAGGGCGGTAACTACGGAAGTCAGATCACCGCGAATTAAAGTAATATCTGAAGTTTCAATAGCGATATCAGTCCCGGTACCAATGGCAATCCCTACATTGGCCTGGGCCAGGGCCGGTGCATCATTAATGCCGTCGCCGACCATGGCCACTGTAAACCCCTCCGCCTGCAGGCGGCGTACTTCTGCTTCCTTTTGGTCAGGTAAAACTTGAGCCATGATGCGTTTAATACCTACTTGTGAGGCAATAGCCTGTGCAGTTCTTTCATTATCACCTGTCAGCATTGCCGTAGTCAGGCCGGCCTTTGATAATGACTCAATGGTCTGACGGCTGTCTTCTTTTACCGTATCGGCAACAGCTATGATGCCGCTTAAAACACCGTCCTCTGCGATCAGCATAGCTGTTTTGCCCTGCTCTTCCAGTTCAGCTAATTTGGCTTCTACCGCATTGGTGTCAATCCCTTGTTCCTGCATCAGCTTACGGTTCCCCATACTAATCTTTATACCCTCAATAACAGCCTCAATCCCCTTGCCGGGAATCGCACGAAAGGATTCAGTTGCTTTTAAGTTGATCTGTTTCTCTTTTGCTGCCTGCACAATGGCTTGGCCAAGGGGATGTTCCGAAGCAGTTTCACCGCTGGCGGCTATTGTTAAAAGCTGTTCCTCAGTGCCGGAATCCAGGGGGATGATATCGGTCACCGAAGGCTCGCCCTTAGTAATGGTGCCTGTTTTGTCAAAGATAATGGCATTGACATCGCGCATTGTTTGTAAACTTTCCGCGTCTTTAATCAAAATTCCGTTTTCGGCACCTAAACCTGTGCCGACCATTATAGCCGTGGGGGTAGCCAGACCCAGCGCGCAGGGACAGGCGATAACCAGCACGGCAATTGAGGCAAAGACGGCGTTTGTCAGTGCATTTGTACCGCCCAGCAGCAGCCAGGCGATAAAGGTCGCAGCTGCTATCGTTACTACCACAGGCACAAAATAACCGGTTACTCTGTCGGCCAGCTCCTGAATGGGTGCCTTAGAACCCTGTGCTTCTTCAACCATGCGCACAATCTGTGCCAGGAAAGTATCTTTACCAACTTTAGTGGCTCTAAATTTAATGGCACCGTTTTTATTAATTGTGGCACCGACAACAGCATCACCCACTACTTTTTCTGCCGGCAGACTCTCCCCTGTGACCATCGATTCATCTATGGTGGTATGCCCCTCAATAATCTCCCCGTCTACCGGTATCTTTTCACCGGGGCGGACAATCAGAATATCACCAACCTGTACACGCTCTACAGCTATCTCCCGCTCCTGTCCGTCTACAATAATCCGGGCTGTTTTGGCTCCAAGTTCCAGCAGTTTACGAATGGCACCGGATGTCTTACTTTTCGCGATAGCCTCAAGGTAGCGGCCAAGCAGATGAAAGGCCATAATCATGCTGGAAATGCCCATAAAGGAAATGGCATTAGGGATGAAAAAGGCTGCTATGCCCCAGGCGTAGGCGGAGAGTGAACCTAGGGAAATTAAGACATCCATATTGGCACTGCCATGCCGCAGAGACTTCCAGGCACCGCGATGGGTTGGCAGTCCGGCCCAGAAAACAATGGGGGTAGCCGCCAGCAGCATGATCCAGTCATGAAAGGGTATATGGAAATTAAAGCGGTATTCCAAGAACATGATAGTCTCCGTAACTACAGTAATGGCCATCACTATGGCCAGTACCCGCTTGCGGGCAGCCAACTCGGCTGCTTCTCGCTCTTCCCGCAAGTCTGCACTGAGATCTTCACTTATGTCCGCTTCCTCTACACCATAACCCAGCTCCTCAATCTGGCGGATAATCTCTTCCCGGGTCAGGATGGAACTGTCATAATGCACAGTTACCTTTTCAGCAGCAAAGTTTACATTAACTTCTGTCACGCCTGCTTTTTTACTTAAACCACGTTCAATGGCGGCAGCACAGGCTGCACAGCTCATGCCGGTTACCGGCAGAACTAGCTTAGTCGCTGCTGCCGGTGGTTCTTCTATTACCTGGTAATCTAAATCGGTGATCACCTTGTGGATTTCTGCCAGGGAAATCAGCCGGGGAGCAAAAGTCACCGTTACTTTTCCCGCAGCCAGATTGACAACGGCTTCAGAGATGCCTTCTTTTTTTTGCAGCGCTTTCTCAATACTATTGGCACAGACTGCACAAGACATCCCTCCTACTTTTATTGTTACTTTACTTAAACTATCTTGCTCGGGCATTTTAACACCTCACTACTCCCC
>JAAYKP010000150.1 GCA_012522335.1 Bacillota bacterium | reverse complement strand
TGATTCGCTGCTGGTGGTTAAAGGTTATGCGGATATCAAGTAAAGCTTGTGCGAAACGGGTAGTGAGGATGACAATATTAGCTTGTCCCATCTCTTCAATACGGGTTTCGCTGACAGACTGATAAGCGCCGGCTTGTGCTTGTATAGTCTGCCAGACTTCTGCCAATTTTTCTGCAGGTAATTCTTTCCGCATGACAGTATCAAAATAATCAACGGCACCAGCAAAATTCTCATCTTTAAGCAGCGCTACAAAGTTATGAGCCAGAGTAGTAATTTCACCGTCCAGCGGCGGCAGATCCGCTGCGGGATCTTTACCACAGGCTGCAAGCAGCAGCGTAATTATCAATAGTAACAGCACTGCTGTCAACTTGCCATTCCTCACTGTTTTCACCCTTTCCAAAGTATTGCTGTTGTTTATATTCTTTATTCTCCAGCCTTTACCTGCGTCAACTGAATTATGTACCGAAAAGGTTTTGCCCTGCTGCCTGCAGCAGCTGGTAAACAGGCAGGAATTTAGCCTGGTCGATAGTATATAGAGTGGTAGGTTAATGAGGAGGAATAAAATTGTTCACGGAACTGGAGAAACAAGTATTAACTTATGTTGTAGGCTTGCTGCATTATTATGGCGCCATACATTGGACAGGTTTGTATGAAAGAGTAAAACAGCAGTTACTGCTGGATTGGCAGCAGGAAGATTTTCTCTGTCTGCTGGAGCAGGCTGTACTCAGTGAAGATTCCCCTTATGTAATGGAGTTTGCAGAGGGAATCTGTTTTGACTATGAGGTAGATGATGCTGAGTGGGTGTTGGCACAACAGCAGGAGGTCACACTTGATTTTCGGCCGGTAACTGAGCAGGAAGCGGCATATCTTTTGGAAGATCGACATTTACTGTTATGGTCTGATGATGAAAAAGCCTTGTACACCTGGCTGGAAGCTCGCTGTCACGACAGTGATTTAGCCCTGACTTTATTTCTGGAATATGCTGCCTTGTTGAAAAACGGTTTGTCACCATTAGAACTGGCGCAAAAAATTGTACAAGAGTTGGCAGTTGAGCAAGCACAAATCAGGGAAACAGCCTCACTGGTAAAGAAATTTGCCGCTGCTACTCCGATGTGGACACTAAAAGGCTGGCGTCCCAACGAGCTGCCGCAATAATGGTTATTAAAAAAGTGTTCAGGTGTCCGGCAGACTGCCGGACACCTGAACTGTCTTCTCAGTAATTTTGTCTGTGGGGAGGAAACAAGTATAAGCATAGCTAATGTTAACTTATGTAATGTTATGTTTACTGTGGAGGTGATCTTGTGCTGAAAGTGCTGCATACGGGAGATTTGCATTTAGGCATGATGCATACGACACGGAATTATCCCGAGGGTTTACGGCAGAATTTAATAAAAGCGCGCTTGACTACCCTTGCCAGGCTGGTGGAAGAGGCTAATCAGGCCGCATGCCAGCTCATTATTATTGCCGGCGATTTATTTAACAGCCACAATGTACCCCAGGAGCTGATCAGGGATGCAGTGCGTATTTTAGATGGGTTTGCCGGTGCATGTGTAGCAGTACTGCCGGGCAACCATGACTATTATGCCGAGCTGAGTATTTTATGGCAGACTTTTTTGGCCCAGGCACCGGAGCAAATAGTTTTGCTTGCAGAAACCAGACCATATCCTTTACATGACTTTGGCTTGGATGCGGTGCTTTACCCGGCACCATGTGACCGCAGGCACAGCGCCACAAATCGTTTGGGTTGGCTGCGTGAACTGTCGGAAAAGCCTGCCGCCAGGTGGCATTTAGGAGTAGCACACGGTACTGTGCGGGGTATTTCACCGGATCTTGATGACCGTTATTTTCCCATGGAGCGGGAGGAACTGCTGCATACCGGTCTGCAGCATTGGTTTCTGGGGCATACACATACACGCTATCCTGATGTTGAGCAGACAGAGCAGGGCGGTTTTGCCTACTGCGGCACGCCGGAACCTGATGGTTTTGCCTGCAGCCATGCAGGCTATGCTTGGCTGACCACACTCCACGAGGACAAGGTTTTCAATCGGGCTTTAACAGTTGGTCAGTATCGCTTTATAGAGAAAACTTTAGCTATACGTGATGTAGCTGCGGTGGAGAATTATTTTGCACAAATTGGCGGCGAAAATGTTTTAGTTAAACTGTATTTAACAGGCCGCCTGCCGCAGGAAGAATATCAGCAGCGCTCCGTCTGCCTCGACCGATGTGCCGGTCAGGTGGCTTACCTGGAGTATGATGACAGTTCACTAAACCTGGAGTTGTCACCGGCCAGTATTACTGCAGAATTTCCGGCCGGATCTTTTCCCCATTTGCTGCTCACTTCCCTGGCAGAAGATGGTGATCAGGAAGCTCTGCAGCTTGCTTATGAGCTGGTAAAGAAGGTGAAAAAATGATTATTCAGGCCATTAAACTAATGCCATTCGGGGGGATTAACGGCCGGGAAGTTAAATTTAAGCCGGGGTTAAATGTGGTCCTGGGTCCAAATGAGGCAGGCAAAAGTACCATGGTTAATGCTTTATTTGCCGCCTTATTTGTGCCAACTAATGTTGCTCTGAATTCAAGGCTGTGGAAAAATTATCTGCTGCCTTTTTTGCCGTACGGAGGCGGTGATACCATGCAGGTTACGGTAGACTTTCAATGTGATGCCGGGGGCAATTATTCTTTAAGCCGCACCTGGGGTGCAGTCAAAAATTGCCGTCTGGTAACGGCAGACGGCAGCGTCATCACCGGTGAAGAGAGGCTGCAGGCAAAACTGGCAGAGTTATTAAAATATGGGCGCGGCACTTATGAGGGGATATTATTTGCCCGCCAGGAAGAAATGTTGCAAACAGTTGCCCTGCTGCGTCAAAACCACGAAGCTGCTGCTACTTTAGGTGAAATTCTGCGCACTGCTTTTTTGCAGGGAGGAGGGGTTTCACTGGAAGAGTTTGCTTTAGAGCTGGAACAAAAAAAGAAAGCAATCTTGAGCAACTGGGATATTGAACGCGACGCGCCGAAAAATAACCGTGGTATTGACAACCCCTATGTACAAAATGTCGGACTATTATTAAAAGCTTTTTACGATAAAGAACGCTTAAACCGCCAACTGCAGGCAGCAGTGGAGGCGGAGCTGGAGGTTGAAACTGCTCTGCAGAATTTAGAAACGGTGGCCGCAGCTAAAGCTGCTTTAGCGCCCAGGAAAGCTTTTTTAGAAGCTTTAGAAGATGATGTGATTAAGCGGAGCAGATTAGAACCGCTGCTGGGGAAACTGCAGTTACAGGAGGAGCAGCTTAGAGTTGTTAATCGCCAATGGCCGCAGGAGTCAGAACGGCAAAAAAATTTACAGCAGACTATAGCGGCCGGACAGGAACGCCTGACGGTGCTCACAGCAGAATACGAAGCAGCCAAGGCTGCCGCCGCCGGTAAAAAACTGCGGGAGCGTTTGTTGACAGCAAAACCGCTGCAGGAAGAAATAGGAGAGCTGCAGCAGAAATTAGAAGCTTTACCAAAGGTGACAGCTGCTGAGGTAAAAGCATTGGAGCAGCTGCAGAATGAAGTCAACACTAAGGAGACAGAACTGCAGGGAATGAAACTTCTGGCTCAGCTTTCAGTCAAGACACCCCAAACAATTTCTGTCTCCTCCCCCTTGGCCCAACCGGAAACTGCTGCTGTCACCACTGAAGCCGCTTTTAGCGGTGCCGGCAGTTTAGAAATTTCAGCTGAGGAATGGACCTTAAAAGTACAAGCCGGACAATGTGATGTGGAGGCGATCCTGGAGCAAATTGCGGCAGCCAAAGCATTGATGCAAGAGCAGCTGCAGCAACTGGCATTGGCAGATCTGCCGGCAGTCCGGCAAATGCTGGAAAAACGCCGACTGCTGCTTGAGCAGATGAGCCGCCTGCAGGCTAAATTAGAAGGTGTACTGCAGGGGAGTTCTTATCCTGAATTGGCAGCGGCTGTGGAAGACTTAACAGAAACAATGACGCGTGATCCGGAAACTGTTTTAACAGAACTGCTGCAGCTGCAGGCTGACTTAAAGCAGGCTGAGGAACAACTGAAGGCAGTAGAGGAGCGTCTGACAGCCTGGGAGCAGGCTTACGGCAGCCATGAAGCTGTGATGGACAGAGTAATAGAGATACGTACGGAAAGAAGTAAACGGCAGCAGGAATTGGCAAGCTTAGCGCCTCTGCCTGAGACCTATACCGATGCAGATGAATTTTTGTCTGTTTTAAAAGCACTGCGTGCAGAAAGCCAACAGCTGGACAAGCAGTTTACAGAAGCCAGAGAACAGCTGTTAGAGGCGCAGCAGAAGCAGGGCACCGAAACAGCTGAGGAAATAGAAGCTCGTTACCAGGAAGCGGAACAGTATTTTCAGCGTCTACAGCGTGAGGCTGCAGCCCTGTTGAAGGTTGAGGCCAAGTTTAATGATATCAGGTCACAGTTTAAGCAAGATACCTATGCTCCTTTTAATGCAGCTTTTCGCCGCTACTTAGCCCCTGCTACAGGTTTTCGTTATCAGGCAGCAGAACTGGATGGCGCTCTGCCCAGCCGGCTGGAAGCGGTAAGTGGTAAAACTCTGCCGGTCGAACTATTGTCAACAGGTACTGCCCGGGGTATTGCTTTAGCATTACGCCTGGCCATGGCAGAATTCCTCCTGCAGCAAAGTTCAGGCTTTTTGGTCATGGATGATCCGTTAGTTGATTTAGATCCGGAGCGCAAAGAACATGCTGCTGCCATAATTGGTTCTTATGCCCACAACAGGCAGGTGATTATTACCACCTGTGATCCGGATACCGCCGTCAGACTGGGCGGTCACACCATTAACTGGAGTTAACGCAGCAGCTCTTGCACAGTACGTTTAGCTAACTTATAATATATTAGAACATTGTTCTGACGTAGATTGATGGTGATAAATGATGCTGGCCGCAGCACAAACTATTTTACAGAGAGTATTTGGTTATCCGTCCTTCAGGGGTGGACAGCTTAAAGTCATCGAAAGTCTAATGACACGAGCCGATACTGTAGCCATTATGCCCACGGGTGCAGGTAAGTCACTTTGCTATCAAATACCTGCACTCCTCTTTGACGGTGTGACACTGGTAATTTCCCCGCTCATAGCTTTAATGAAGGACCAAGTAGATGCATTGGGGGAAAATGGGGTGCCGGCTACTTTCATCAACAGCTCTTTAACGGCGGCAGAGCTGCGCCGCAGACTGCATGATACTGCCCAGGGACGTTACAAACTAGTATATGTGGCGCCGGAACGCTTGACGGCAGCAGGTTTTCCGGAGCTGGCGGCAAAGATAAAAATCTCCTTCCTGGCTGTAGATGAAGCTCATTGTGTTTCACAATGGGGCCATGATTTTCGTCCCAGTTACCGTAAAATTGCGCCTTTTATTAATGCTCTGCCTTATAGACCGGTGGTGGGAGCTTTTACGGCAACGGCAACACCGGAAATTAAACAGGACATTATCAAACTGCTGGGACTTGTCGAGCCGCAGGTATTTGTTACGGGTTTTGACCGACATAACCTGTATTTTTCAGTTCTACGCGGTGAAAACAAGCTGGAGTTTGTTCTGGACTATTTACGGGCAAACAAAGGTAAATCCGGCATTATCTATGCCGCGACACGTAAAGATGTGGACATGCTGGCAAAAAAACTGCAGCAGTATGGTCTTGCCGTCGGTAAATATCATGCCGGTATGCCCAAGGTGGAACGGCTGGAGAATCAGGAAGCTTTTTTGCGTGATGATTTGCCGGTGATGGTGGCAACTAACGCTTTTGGTATGGGTATTGACAAATCCAACGTGCGTTTTGTTATTCATTACAGCATGCCTAAAAATATAGAGGCTTACTATCAGGAAGCGGGAAGGGCAGGACGTGACGGTGAGCCCGGAGAATGCATTCTGCTGTATCACCCACAGGACGTAATTCTGCAAAAATATCTGATTGAACAGACAGTCTATTCACCCCGCCGTCGGCTGCATGAGTTTAGCAAACTGCAGGTAGTTGCGGATTACTGTCATACCTCGCGCTGTCTGCGGCAGACACTGCTGGAGTATTTTGGTGAGGTTGATGTTCCTGCGCACTGCGGCAGCTGCAGCAACTGTAATGATGACCGGAAAGCAGTAGATGTTACATTGGAGGCACAGAAAGTAATTTCCTGTGTCTATCGTATGCGGGAACGCTACGGCGCCAACCTTGTCGCCCAGGTACTGAAGGGGGCGGACAATAAAAAAATACGTGAACTTAAATTGGATCGCTTAAGTACTTATGGCCTGCTGCCTAAACAAACAATACAGGAACTGCGGGATTTTATAGGTTTTCTGGCTGCTGAAGGCTATTTGCGTTTGACGGAAGGCAAATACCCCATCGTCAAGTTAGGTGTCAAAGCCGCGGCTGTCCTGAAAGGTCAGCAGCAAGTCTGGCGCAAAGTACAAGTGCAAAAAGTAGTAGTGGAAGATGATTTGCTGGCACAATTACGCCGGCTGCGTAAAGAAATTGCTGACCGGGAAAATATTCCCCCTTATCGTGTTTTTTCCGATGCCACGCTGCGTGAGATGTGTGAAAAGCGTCCGGCAGATCATGCTGCTCTCCTCAAGGTAAGCGGGGTAGGTGAGGTGAAACTGAAGAAATACGGTGCTGAATTCCTGCAGGTCATCAATGCAGCAGCCAATTAACGGAACTGTGCTGCGAAAAGAAGGAATTTTGTCAGTGGTGTCGAATAATAACTCTAAAGAAATGAGCATATTCTTCAGGTGCCCATTAAGGGAGAATAGGGAACCGGGTGCAAGTCCCGGGCGGACCCGCCACTGTAAGGTGGAGGCGGCACGAATACCACTGGTTCAAACCGGGAAGGTGTGTTTGCTGATGAAACCGAGCCAGGAGACCTGCCTGAAGGATTAATGCGTGGGTGAAGGAAAAGCTCACGGTCTTAGACCGTGGGCTTTTACTGTTTTTCAGCCGCGATAGTGTTATCTTTGGCGGAAAACGTGCCTGCTTGTTTGTCGGCCGGCAAATAAATCAGGTTTGCCCACGCAGTCCTAATTAATTAAAAAGGAGGAAGCATGAATGTCAACAAGAAAAATGGCGCGTCTGGCAGTATTGGTAGCATTATGTGGAGTAGGTGGTTTTATCAAAATTCCCAGTCCCACAGGTACAGTTGCACTTGATTCTTTACCAGGTTTTTTAGCTGCGGCCCTGTTTGGCGGCTGGGGAGGTGCTCTTGTTGGTTTACTTGGTCATCTTTTTACTGCTGCAACTGCTGCTTTTCCTTTTGGCTTACCGATCCATTTGTACGTGGGTTTGCAGATGGCAGTCTATGTCAGTGTCTTTGGCTATCTATATCGTAAAGGCTATAAACTGGCCGCCGTTGCCGTCGGAGTGATTTTAAACGGTGTAGTTGCTCCGCTATTACTCACCCCTATATACGGTGCCGGTTTTTTTGCCATGATGCTCCCGTCCCTAACAGTAGGGTCGGCTGTTAATATTGTACTGGCCGCCATTGTGGCTCAGGCGAAAGTAGTACAAAACCTGGGAGCGGAATTTGATGTCTAAAGTCAGAAAGTGCCGTGATTTAACACTAGTGGAAATGAATGGTGACAATTTGCTGGTCATTGCCTGTGATTCCCTGGGCGCTATCGGTACGAAAGAAGAAGACTATCTCAAAACAAGCGGCAGCATAGTTGGACGTTTTACAGTACGAGTACCGTTAATGGAAGTTATGGCTGCCGGGGCTGTCCCACTGCTTATTATTAATACCTTAAGTGTAGAGATGGACCCAACAGGTAAAGATATCATTGCCGGCATCAGGGAAGAATTGACGCTGGCGGGCTTAGCAGACCTTACAGTTACCGGCAGTACGGAGGAAAACATGCCAACCAGGCAGACCGGTGTCGGGATAACGGTAATTGGCAAAGCCGCAGCAGCGGATTTACGTTTGGGTAAAGTTCAAGTTGGAGATCCTGTCTACTGCCTCGGCCAGCCCCGAGTGGGCAGTGAGGTTTTAGCAGGAGTTGTACCGGATGTGCCGCTGCTGAAAAAATTGTTGGCGCAGCCGTGGGTACGGGAAATTCTGCCGGTAGGTTCAAAGGGAGTGCTGTATGAGGCCGGTCAGTTGGCTTCCACCGTCCAGAGGAAATTTTCTCCGGCGGCTGTGGCCGGTTTGGATTTATATAAATCGGCGGGACCGGCTACTTCTTTACTGGTGGCAACGGAGGGAGAGCGGTTGGCTGAATTAAGGGAAATAGCAGATGTCGCTGTTTTCCCCGTCGGTACCATTCAATAAGAAATGTTTTGCGCGTTACAAGCCGAAAAATGGCTCGTATTAAGTGCTGGACATTCATCAGCTTCTCATCCGGCATGCCAAATAGCACTGATTTTGGAATAATAAATTAAAGACGGAGCAGGCAGGCATAAACAAAAAACAAGCTGCATAATCCTAAATGCATCTTGCCGACAGGTCGCTTTCTTGATAAAGTATGATGTAAATGTGTGGCGGTCGAAGTAACCCGCCTTACCAAAACAAAGGGAGGTATATTAATGAGTCAGAACGATTTTGATTTTTATGCCTTGGGTAAAGTTGTCAAGGAGCCTGTGCGCAAGCTGGATGTTTTTCCTAAGCCGGCAGGTGTGCAGACCATAGTGATGGAAAGCGATGAGGTGACAAGCCTCTGTCCTATTACCGGTCAGCCGGATTGGGAAACTGTGATCATTGAATATGAGCCTGACCAGCTGTGTATTGAGAGTAAAAGTTTAAAGCTGTACTTCTGGAGTTTTCGTCAGGAGGGTGTGTTCTGTGAAGCATTGGCGGCACAAATTGCTAATGACATCGGAGCCGCCTGCAAACCGCACAGCTGCAAAGTAACTGTGATTCAAAAGCCGCGTGGGGGCATTACGATTCGTGCCACTGCCTATTACGAGCCGGACAAAGCTGCTGATAGTCTTCAGGAGTCATAACCGACTGACGATAGAAAGGGCGCAGCCCTCAGTATTTGTTAACAGATCACTGATAGAGCCTTCCCGTAAGCGGAGAAGGCTCTATTAAATTAATTAGAAAAGCGGTGAAAGTTTAAGCTGACATTGAATAAGGTATAATTAACTGAAAATTACGAAAGCATTAACACTGCTGCTGCCGGCAGGAGAAAAAAGCTTTGTGGCGAATTTTGTATAACAAAACAAACGTATTATTTGCAGGTTTGGGGAAAATATTGACAAAGGTGGAAAGCAGTCTCAAACTACGGCAAAAGGAGGACTGTACAGTGGAGAGTTATTTTTATGATGATGACCTGGCCATGGTGTATAAGATAAGTCCCGTTGCAGCAACCGTCATCAAGGATGAGGATCAAAAGATTCCTACCGCGATTTTAGTGCATGCGAACGTTAAGGTAACTAATTTTAAACGGGAAAAGGTACGTCGTACCATCTCTGAGGTATATCCCTATGAGCAATATGATATAGATGCGGCGAAAGAGGCTTTTACTAATGATGTACTGCTGAAAGTGCTGGGAAACGCTACAGCCATTAGTGAAGAGGAATACAATGCCATTAAACGGCGCGTAGAACCAATATCTTGCTGCACCAACTAGGGTAACAGCAGTCATAACAGCAGGTTTGTCAACCTATACAAGCCTGCTGTTTTTTGTTTAACCGGAACTTTTTTCATTATCGGGCGTCTCTAAACATAGATTATTGTTACAAGGAGGCCTTGCAGATGAGACAAACAGTGGCCATGCTGCTTTGCTTACTGCTTGCCGTACCGCTTGTCGGCTGCAGTGAAAAAAAGCTGCCGGAGCAGAAAGCCGAGGCTGCAGAACGCATTGATTCACGCCTGGCAGCAGCCAATACCGACTTTGCTTTTCGCCTTTTTGCTCGACTGCGTCAACCTACAGGTGACAGCAACACTTTCTTTTCACCGGCCAGTGTCGCCTTTGCTCTGGGCATGGTTTATAATGGTGCCGCCGGGGAAACCATGGCGGAAATGGCACAAGTCATGGGTATTGAAGCGCTCACGTTGGCGGAGCTGAATAAAGCCAATGCCGACCTTTACACTATCCTGCAAAATCCCGATGCCAAAGTGGAAACAACTATCACTAATTCCCTGTGGCCGGACGATGACGCCCTGATTAAGGCAGACTTCATACAAAGAAACCAGGACTATTATGCTGCAGAAGTACAAAGGCTGGATTATGCACAGGCAGGTGCCCATAAAATAATTAACGGCTGGGTAGAAAAACAGACTAAAGGCAAAATTAAAGAACTTTTTGATGACCTGCAGCCGGATACACGCCTGGTTCTGGTTAATACCCTTTATTTTAACGGGGAATGGACAGAAGCTTTTGAGGAGGAATTAACGCAGGAAGCACCTTTTACGCTTAATAACGGCACACAAAAGCTTGTACCGCTGATGTACAAAAAGGCTGATTTAGAATGTTTAGCAGCTGATACTTTCACCGCAGTGCGGCTGCCTTATGGCAAAGAACGGCTAAGTATGTATATTTTTGTCCCGCAAAAGGATTTAACTGATTTTTATCAGCAGCTCAATGCTGACAGTTGGCATAAATGGCTAAATCTTTTTACCGAAAAAGAAGTAACTGTCTATTTGCCGCGCTTTAAGGCTGAATATAAGGCGCATTTAAATAATGCTCTTCAAGGAATGGGTATGCAGCAGGCATTTGACCCCGGACAGGCAGACTTCAGCGCCATGGCAGATGAAGGTTTATTTATTAGCGATGTTGTTCATCAGGCTTACATTGATGTGCATGAAAAAGGAACAGAGGCTGCGGCAGCCACAGGTGTGGTCGTGCGGGGTACCAGCTTAAGCAAGGATTTCTTAATAGTCCGTGCTGACCGGCCCTTCTTTTTTGCTATCCGCGATGATCTGACCGGCACTATCCTGTTTATGGGGGAAATTACAAATCCATAAAAAAAAGCCTTGTCTGCCAAGGCTTTTTTTTTAGAATTCTTACTCCCGGGAAGTATCACAGCTTTTTACTGCCGGCAGCAAGTTATCTAATTCGTTTAAAAACTTATCTGCTTCCCGTCTCACATGATCCAGCAGCAGGGGCGAAGCAACAATCCCCAGTAACTCACATAATTCAGCCAGTTCATGTGCCGCTGCTTTAAAATTGCGCAGTTCTACTGTATGCCTGATGACATTCATGGTAAAGGGGAGAACATCGCTAAAGTTCCGGGGTTTGGTTCTTTGCATAGATTGTAAATCACGGGCTGTTTCAAGTAGTCGGGAAAAAGTTTTTCTGAAAGCTTCAGCCTGTTCAATTAGTTCTCTTTCCGAAGGGTCAAGTAAGTGGATAATAAATTCTATATGCTCTTTCATGATGCGCAGCCAGAAAACTTCCTGCTGCAGCAGTAAAACTATAGGCTCTTCCGGCACCGGTGAAGTTAAAAGACCTAAAAAACGCTCTGCTTCCCTTCTGATATGATCCAGCAGCAGCGGGTAGTTGCTGCCGGGCAGTATTTTACACTGCAGCTGCAATCTTAATATTTTAGCCTTAAAGGCAATGATATCCTCTACTGCTGCTGTTAAGTCATCAAGCAGTTCCGGATTTAGCTTTTTAACTCTATTTAACTCATTTAGCAGTCTGTGAAATCTTTCCTCAAACACCTGTGCTTCAGCAATTAATTCAGGTTCATCTGCCGGTAAGCCAAGTTTGATGAACAAAGCATGTTCCATCATAATCCTGGACCAAAACCTTGCTTCTTCCAGCCGGTTGAATTCACAAATACATTTGCGGCATAGAGGACTGTTGTGCCCGTCATAATTACTGCTCAAAGATAACCCACCTTTCGCAGCTGATGTCGGCGCTGCTTCATAGTAATGCTAAAACAGTATACGCGGCTGCATAGTTTTCTGCTACAGTTTTGGTCTCTTAGCAATTGTTTATGTTGGCAGCTCTCTGGCCCTTAGAGGCGGGGAAATAGTGGAGACTGGCGGTTAATCCGTACATTATCGTATTCGCAGCCCCAGGTAAAACATTTAACCTTCTCTTGTCCTGCTAAACCCAGCTGACTCCAAACGCGTTCTTTCAGCGACGGCATAAAAGGAGTAAGCATCCAGGTAGCAAGCCGAATGATCTCTACTAAACAATAAAGAATAGACGCCAGGCGACTGTGCTGAGAGCTGTCTTTAAATAACTGCCAGGGAGCCGTTTCTTCAATATACAGGTTTGCTGTGCCGATCAACTGCATAACTGCAGTAAG
>JAAYKP010000022.1 GCA_012522335.1 Bacillota bacterium | reverse complement strand
GTCTTTATTATTTTCCCGATTGGCTTGATTTTTGCCGAAAATTCCATTAACAGTCTGCAGTCTGTATCTATTATTGCAGCTTTTCCCATAGGAATAACTTTTTGCCTGATTATCGCAAGTTTTTTCAAAGATGCACGCAAATACCTGGCAGAACAGGAGTATCAGCTCGAATCGAGCAGGGCTTTTCCCAGGCAGAAGTTATCGAGTTAGATTATGCTCGAACAGGTTCGTGTAAGTTAGCAAAGCAGGCACTATGCTTTAACAGCGTAGTGCCTGCTTTCTTTCCTATCCGCAGGGGTTGTGAAGGGGGACTTCCCTTAATCTTGCGGGTGGTCAGGACTACAGGTCCGTCAGGAAAGACGCGGCTGCTTTTTTGTGAAAGGACTGCTAAAAATAGGGGAATTTGAATAAAGTAATAATTTTGACATTTATGATCATTTTGTCTATGTTATACTAACTGTAAAATTACTGACTGTGCCTGCGGGACTTTACTGCCGGAGGATTCGGCACAGCATGTTCGTACTGCCGAGGCGCAGCAATTGTAGGTTGTCAATCTTGACCGGTTTTAAGCGGTAAGATAGTTCACAGTGGAAAATGAAGGAGGTAGAAAGATGGGAAGATTAAGCGGCAAAGTGGCTCTCGTGACAGGGGCAAGTTCTGGAATGGGCAGGGAGATTGCTTATCACTATGCTAAAGAAGGGGCAAAAGTACTGGCAGTGGCACGTCGCGCCGACAGGCTGCAGCAACTGGCTGCTGATGTTAAAGATTTTGCAGGGGAAATCCAACCATTTGCTGCAGATATCAGCAAAGAAGAGAATGTTTATGCCATGATTGAGGAAGCAATCAACGTTTTTGGCACCTTAGATATTCTGGTTAATAATGCGGGGATTATGGACAACTTTGCTCCTGTCGGTGACGTGGACAGTGATATGTGGGAAAATGTTTTGAGTATTAATCTATATGCTCCCTTTTATGCCATGAAAAGAGCCGTAAAACATTTCATGGAAAAAGGCGGCGGCGTAATCGTTAACATCGTTTCCATCAGTGGTCTGCATGGAGGCAGGGCAGGGGCTGCTTACACTGCTTCGAAGCATGGTTTGGCGGGCTTAACCAGAAATACGGCTTTCATGTATGCCAAGCATAATATTCGCTGTAATGCCATTTGTCCCGGAGCAATTGAGACAGAAATTGCTTCAGGGGTTTACATGCAGAATGTACACCAGGAGGGAGCGCTGCTGGCACAGGCCGGTATTGGCGCCAATCCCCGTACGGGCAGCCCCGCTGAAGTGGCTAAGGTGGCAGTATTTTTGGCCAGTGATGAAGCAGGTTTTGTCAATGGGCAGTGTATTCCCGTTGATGGTGGATTTACAGCCTATTAGATGACATAATAAAAACCTGTTTTTTTGTGCCGACCCTATTTGAGGCGGAGGGGGGCGATTTCCCACCCCTCCGCCAAATATGACCGGCTTGACTGATGATTTGCAGCGGTCATCCCTTGCTGTTACATCAGCACCGTTTCTCTTTTGTTGGGTGAGAAGCTATAGAGGGTCACAATCTTTAAACTAGAGGGGGATATTGCTATGAAAGAATATAAGGTTATATTTCATATAGATGAAATGACAAAATGGAAACTTCTACTAACAAATGTTACTAATTTGTTAAATGGTATGCATGAAGAGCAGTTATCTGTGTCAGTATTGGCTAATGCAGAAGCTGTAAGGTATTATGATGCAGCCCGGAACTTTGCTGCTGGGGCAAAGGTTATGGAAAGTTTAAGTCAAAAAGATGTAAGATTTTTGGCCTGTAACAATGCATTAAGGGCACATGGTATAACAAAGGATGCTATTTACCAATTTGTCGAGATTGTTCCTGCTGGGGTTGTGGAACTGGTAAAAAGGCAAAGTGAAGGTTATGCTTACATTAAACCCTAGAAATTGGTCTCTACTGCAGCCCGGAGTTCTCCACGGCGACGCCACATTATTCCCTTTCATTTTGAAAAACAGTAAAACAAACGGCGCACTGCCCATCACTGTAAACTAAACAAGACAGGGATTTGTTTTTGCGCGGTAAAGTCTTAAAGGATTATTAAAAAGAATAATCCCTCTCACACAAAAGCATCTGCGTACAGACCCGACCCTACTTTAAGCAATTTCAACTAACTTTAATAATTAACCTAGTATTGCTGTGATAATTCTGGATTTTTAAAGGTTAGAACAATAGCATCTAATCGAAAAATAGTTCTACAATAACGTCCTTAAGCAGAGATGGTCAGAATTGTAAAATTATGTTGCATATTGTAAATGCTTGTGTTAAAATTCCTATAATCACCGATAAGGGCAAACCTGCCGAAAGACAGGGACGCAAAGCTAAAGGGTCTAAGGTATATTGTTTATGCTATGACAGCCTGGCTGCCGAAGATCAATGCTTTTTAGACACGTGCGCAATCATTTTAGGCATCCTTAAATCACTGCAGCCTATTTTCACCAGTTCCTGTCACAAATTTAATCATCTGCCTGTGTTTGATGGCTCCTACTTAATAGGAGTAAGATTACCATACCTATTACTACTATTAAGAAGAGCATTGGTTTAGGCAGGTTTTTTATGCTCAAGTAAAGGTCTGCCTGAAAACTTGAAACTTCTCTTCTGAGAAGCCGGCAGCCGTACCTGTTATTGTGAAGAGATCTTAATCAGGCAGGCGGTGATCAGGTTAAATAATGTTTGGCATTCGTTAGTAAATCTGCCTATCAACTAACAATGTACAGCATGAATAACAGCAAGGAGGATGCTGATGCTAAGGCTGTGCCGCAATGAATACGCGGCTTCTGAGGATATCGTAGCGCTCGCCTCGGTTTTATTAGTACCGGTTGTGGGAGAAAAAAAGCTGGTTACTGACCTGAAAATCGAAGGCTGGAATCAAGAGTTTACTGCAGAATTGGAACTTGCTGATTTGTGTCCGGGTGCTTCTTTAAAAAGCTTACATATCGAAGGATTTGCAGAGTTGTCGACTAAAATTTGTGCTGCGCTGAATAAGAATCGTTTTTTTAATGATCTTGATGTGCCGGTTACAATCCGAGGGAAACAGTATGTAGTTAATATTGAACGGTATAATAATTTTTATATGGCATCGTTTATGTCGGCATATTCTCAAGCCAGTTTTGCCTGCGGGCATCAGACAATGGTAGAAAAGATGTCCGATATTATTACCCGTTATGATATCAATGGCAGGCATGTTTTTTGTAATCAGGCAAAAGAGTCAGCGACAGGCATAAAATGTGAAGATTACCTTGGTAAAACAGATGCAGAAGCAGGTTTGCCGTGTGGAATATCAAAACTAATTACTAGGGGTATTCGCAGGGTATTTAATACAAAAAAAGAGATGAGTGTAGAAGTCGCTTACCAAACGCCTGAGGGTAAAAAACTTTACTATCATGCTCGTTTACTGCCTGAATTTGACGAGCAGGGGTGTGTTAAGACTGTATTATGTTTTGCCAAAGATATTACTAAACAAAAAGAAACAGAACTAAAGCTGCAGGAAAGCGAAATGAAATATCGCGCTTTAGAAAAAGAAAACTTTTGGATGCGCAAAACTTTGGACAATGCCGTTTCCAGCGGCGGTGTCGGTATCCGTATCGTGGATCGCAATTATTCCGTGCTCTGGTCGAATGAAAGCAGTGACAAAGTTTATCTAAATATTCATGATGAAGAGCCCTGTAGAATCTTTACGCATACCGGAGGAACCTGTGCTTTACGTCACGATTGCATTTTAGTGACTCATCTGGATGCAATTTTTAATAAAGAAAAGGAAATCGTGAAGTGGGAGCAGCTTGTTATTGAAAACGGCCAACAGGCCTGGTTTAAAATAATCGCCACGCCCATTCGTAATAAGCTGCTTGAAGTTGAAAGCGCTGCTTTGTTTTTAATACCAATTACTGAGCTAAAATCTACTATGCTTAAACTCCGGGAAAGTGAAGAGCGCTGGCATTTTGCCCTCGAAGGAAGCGGCGATGGAGTTTGGGATCATAACCTGCAGGAGCATACTGTCTATTATTCCCGTCAGCTGAAGAAACTGTTTGGCTATCCGGCTGATGAACCGATTGAGAATATTCCCTATTGGACAGAACGGCTGCACCCGGCAGATAAGGAGCAGGCAGTGGCTGCTTACAATGCGCATCTTAATGGCGAGTCCCCTTATTTTTCTTCTGAGAATCGGATGCTGTGCAGAGACGGTAATTACAGGTGGTTTCATATCCGGGGTAAGGTGGTCAGCTATACGCCGCAAGGCGAGCCTCTGCGCATGGTTGGTACGTATACCGACATTTCAGATCGTAAAGAAAGTGAAAAAAGGATTCTTTATCTCAGCCAGCACGATAGTTTGACCGGAACTTATAACCGTAACTACTTTGAGGCACAGTTGGAAAAACTGGATGCTGCCGCCAATCTGCCTTTGGGCGTACTGATGATTGATGCCAATGGTCTCAAGCTTGTTAACGATATTTTTGGCCATAAAATGGGCGACAAATATCTCCAGCGGATTGCTGCTCTGCTGAAGTCTGTAGTAAGTAAAGAAGAACTTGTGGCGAGAATTGGCGGAGATGAGTTTATTATTGTCCTGCCAAACTATAATCTGCAGCAGTTAAACCAGCTGGCCAAACGCATTAAATATTTATGTAAATATAAAGATGTGCAACCGTTTGCTTTAAGCTTAGCCATTGGAGCGGCGGTGAAGGAGCATGCAAAGCAGGATATTCGCAATGTGTTCAGGCAGGCGGAAGAGAGAATGCATCGCAACAAGCTCTTTGAAGACAGAAGTTCAAGGAGTAATGCTGTGTTGTCTTTACGGCAGTCATTGGAAGAAAAAACCCATGAAACGCAGGAGCACAGCAGAAGACTGATGAAGCTGGCCATGCGTATTGGCGTAATACTTGATCTTTCGGAAGATCAAATGGATGAATTAAAGCTGCTGGCTTTCCTGCATGATATAGGTAAAATTGCCGTGCCGGACAGTATTTTGGAGAAGCCGGGCGCGCTGACGCCGAAGGAATGGGAGGAAATGAAGCAGCACTGTGAGATCGGTTACCGTATTGCCATTTCGGCACCGGAACTGTCACCAATTGCCAATTCCATTTTAAGCCACCATGAGCGTTGGGATGGCAGTGGCTATCCGCAGGGGCTAAAAGGCAAACAAATACCACTGCTGGCAAGAATTATTGCTGTCTTAGATGCATATGATACGATGACACAAGGGAGGATTTATAAAAAAGAAATATCCGAACAGGAAGCACTGGCAGAAATAGTCCGCTGTGCGGGAACTCAGTTTGATCCGGAAGTGGTTACAGCTTTTCAAAAGCTGATGAAACCGGAAATATTATCTCAGCAGCTGGAACAGGCGCGAGAAGTTCTTAATCAGATCGTACGGGAAAAAGGGCTAAACAGCATTGAAGCAATGGAACAAAGCAGAAAAGTGGATCACATTATTAACCAAATAAGCAAGTTGGGAAAAATTGAGGAAGCAGATTTGACTAAGCAGTTTTCAGGCTTTAATTAATGAAAGGTAGATTTATTTGTCTTCCCCTTAGGAGGTGGCTGGGGTGGAGTCATTAAATGCCAAAGGTCTAAAAGAAGAAGTCTGGCAGCTAACTGACGCTTATAGATCTATGTTTAATCATACTAATGATGCCATTGTCTGGTTTGACAGGACCGGTAGGATTTTTCATTTTAACAAGCGTTTTATCGGACTGCTGGGCTCTTCTGCGCACAGTTCATTTAAAGTTAATATCTTTACACTTTTAGGTGAGATAGAAAAGGATATCAGGTCTGCCCTGCTCGGTAGTATTAGTGAGAAAAAAATAGAATTAAAAATAGCGGAACAAAGTAAACAAGTAATCGTTAAATTAGGCCCCTTATATTCATCTGGTACTGTGTCTGGAGGCTATGCAATTTTGATTGATGTTACGGCGATGACAGAATTATATCAGGAGCGTGAGAGCAGGCTCCGTCAACTAATAAATGAGGCCGGCATCGGGATGGTTGTGCTTGACCAAAATCACCGTGTCCTTGATGCCAATCAGCGTTTTGCTGAAATGCTTGGTTATGAGTATGAAGAGCTCTTTGCCCTGCATACCTGGGATTGGGAAGCTGATATGCCGCCGGCAGTCATACAGGAAAAGTATAATGATCTGGCGAATTTTAATGCTGTGTTTGAAACGCGGCACCGGCGTAAAGATGGCACTATTTTTAATGTTGAAATAAGTGCTGTCGGTACCACCATTGAAGGACCGGAGGGAAAATATAATGCTGTCATCTGTATGTGCCAGGATATAACTGAACGGAAGCGGATAGAAAAGCAGCTGAAAATAAGCGAGCAAAAATATAGAAGTTTTGTCGAAAATGCGTCAGACATTATTGTCTCGATAGCTAATGACGGCACGATCCTTTATGTATCTCCGAACTGCGAATATTTTACAGGTTTTAAACCGGAGGAAGTGGAGGGTAAAAAAGTTTCAGATTTTATACGGCCGGAAGAGAGAGCCCAGCATGAAAGCCATTTTAAATCTGCTTTCCTGGAAAAACGCTTTCATTCTGATTATCAGATCAGGCATAAAGACGGCAGTTTTCATTGGTATAGTGTTAACTCTTCTTTATCAGAAGATGAGTTTGAAAACTCAGTCCTGATCTGTCATGTGCGCAACATTGACGAAAGAAAAGAATATGAAGAACAGCTTAAGTACCTCAGTACACATGACCAGCTGACGGGAGTATTTAATCGAACATTTTTTGAAGCTTTTTTGGAACAGCAGGGCAAAAGGAGAGAATATCCTGTTTCACTGTTGATGTGTGATTTAGATGGCTTAAAGGAAGTTAACGACACATACGGTCATGCAGCAGGGGATGAGCTGATTAAAGCATGTGTGAAGGTGCTCCAAGCGTCTTTGCGCCAGGGTGATTTTCTGGCCCGCATCGGTGGGGATGAATTTGCGGTTATTCTGCCGTCGACAAATGCGACAGCAGCTCAAAGAATCGTCAGCAGAATCTACCGGAATGTAGAAGCTTATAATGAGCTTGAACAGGGTTTGCCCTTGAGCTTTTCCGTTGGTTCGGCCACACTTGATAGCCCTACCCGCAGCCTGTTGGAAGTATTGCGGGAAGCAGACAAAAATATGTACGCTCTGAAAAAGGAGCGGGGAAAAAACAGGGAGTAAACTATTGTCTGTAATTAACTATTAATTCTTTTTAGTGCGGCAAAGCTGTATGATATTAATACAGCATTATCCGGGGAGGGAAATTAATGCGTGATAAATTTCTGACAGGGCGTATGGCTGCCCTGGCCGCTGGTTTTGTAGTAGGTTTCTTTATTGTTCTCAACTCACTTTTTTCCGACGTTTTTACCTGGCAGGAGCGTTTGTACTCTTTTGTCTTAGTGATTCTTGCTTACGGCCTGCTGGGCTTGATTTTTGGCATGATCTCACCCTCGTTATCCTGGAAATGGGGCTTGTGGCTGGCTGCCCTGGCAGTATTGTTGGTAATTTTCTATGCTCTTACCGACGGCTTTCGCCCCTTTTTGTATACTTTTTACATTCTGCTTACCTTGATCTGCGCCTGCGGTGGTGCTTTCTTTGGTACCGGACTGCGTTTGAAAAAGAAAATATCTTGACAATATCCCGTCCAGCGCCGGCTGATAAAGTTAATTTTATCAGCCGGCGCTTTTTTTATTGGCTGCTTCTAAATGAGTGGAAAGAGGCATGATCTGCAGTGTTAATCCGGAGAGAGCGTCAGGGGCAAGTAACAAACTCGGCAGTTCTGCATATTGTATTACAGTATAGCGTCCTTGATAGATGAAAATTATGAAAGGAGTCAGCCGTATGGTTGAAAATAAGTTTCCTGATGATTTCCCCGCTGCTCTCCAGCTGCATCCTGAAACTAAAGAACAAATTGAACCTACTGCAATAATGCCATTAACGGAAGCTAAATTTACCCGCAGTACAGTACAGCAAGTTCCTGATTTTATCCATGAAAAAAATGAGCAGCTGGGGATAGTGCAGAGTAATCCACCGCTGTTAGTTGAAGAGAAGGGTTGGCGTTTAGAAGTTACGGACTCGGATAGTGTCGGTTTGGTGATCGGCTCTGTTTTTTACAAGGATGTTTATTTCATTTTCAATATGCATGTGCCGTGGTTGGCTATTGGCAGAGTCTGTAAATTTGAGCATCAGTACTTTTTAGATAAGAAGATAGCCGGACCTTTTATCTATATTTTCGCTGATGGCTTTCTGCTTTGGGCAAGATACAAGTTTGGTCATTTTAGCACCCTGGATCAGGCTTACTATTTCCTAAGTAATGGTAGCTGTTATCCTCTGATACAGTTAACCAGTCCTGCTGTATTAAGCTTTGTGCCGCTCTATATTGACTTTGACCTGATTAACACGGCCAACACTGTTTATAATTATTATCCGCAGGGTATTAAGGCTTTTCATTTAGCGGTAACAGAATTTAGCAGAGTTGGCGGGGGAGCGACCCCGGTGGGTCAAAATTATAATATTAAACTGGAAAACAGCATCCCGGGGCTGACGGCGTCAGCGCGGGTGAGTTTTAATAGCCCGGATCAGCCCCTACAGTTTGTAGCAAGATGGCTGGGTTATGACATTTCTATACACCCACTGCTTAATTTAAATGGTGTGGAAATCGTCGATAGGGATATAGTATATGTCTATCTGATGCAGAACCTGGCTTCCGGGCTGTATGGACCGAAGATTGAACTAAAAGTGGCCGTCACTAAGTGATCAAACATCTGTTGAGAAAGAAAAAGCACTCCGGCTTACTTGTTAAGCCGGAGTGCTTTTTCTTTTATTAAAATTTTTCTTTGTTTAGCTTTTCGATTTCTCTGCTGATGGCCTCATAAACGCCGGGATAGACGCTGCCGGGGCCGCCTTGGGTGATGCAGGGAATGAAATAGTGCTTGCCGCAGCGTTCAACTGACGCTCTTACTGCAGCGGCAACACTTTCTTCAGTCCAGTCTTCACGGTCAATCAGGGAGTTATCAATGTCACCCATAAAGGAAATCTGGCCGCCGTATTTTTTAATCAGCTCGGGTACATTATTGTTGGAAATGCAACCCTGCCAGATATCGATTCCCATTTCAATCATATAGGGGACTAAATTTGCAGCATAGGAATCGCTGTGGTGAACAATCAGCTCAACACCGTTCTCTCTATAGAAACCGTAAATCTTTTTGTAAGCAGGTACGATAAATTCTTCAAACATTGCCGGTGACATGAACGAGTTTAAGGAGCTACCCCAGTCGTCATGATGGAAGATGCAGTCAGGCTTAAAGTATTTCACTATTTCTGCCGCATGCTTTAATTTAAACTCAGTAATGTACTCAATTAAAGCGTGCATTTCTTCCGGTTCTTCATAAAAGTTCATCAGGCAGTCATCAATGCCCATTAAGTGATGGCACTGCTCAAATACTCCAGGAGCAACAAATACTGTGGCAAAAACTTCATTGCGATCAATATTTTTCGCTTGAGCCAGGAAAGGCTCCCAGGCCTCTGCCGGGAAATCTGTCTTTGGAGCTTGTACTACATCACGCCATTTCTTGATGTCTTTAATTACTTTATGTTTCTCATCATGTACGGGGAAGGCGCCGGGTACGCCTTCCGGCCAGGCAAAAGTTACTCCCCATGCATCTACCTGGGGTTCACCGCCCGGCATCGGCCGTTTACCCTGGGCGTTAATAGGATCACCCATGATCATGCCATAAATTGCATCAGTGCAGATGAAAGCTTCATATTGGTTTACAAAGCGATCTGGATTTCCACCTCTAATGGTTTCCAACAGGTTTTCTCTTTTTGTTAACATAATGCCTCCTTAAGAAATATGACGTATATTTTAAGGTTAGTATGCATCAAAGATGCATCTATAACCCTAAAATTTAGGTGAAAATGGTGATGTGTTCTGCTGTTTCTGCCCATTTAGTTAACAGCTGCCGGTAATATGTAGTATAAGCAACAATTATTCTTTTTCGCCTTGAATGTAAAAAATCCTGCATTGTGTTTTCTCTCTGCCGTATTTTTTGCAGTCAGATATGTACAAGCCAATATTTATCTGACATTCAGTTGACTAGACAACTTTGCTCTGATATAAGTTAATATAAGTTCATTATTGTACCGAGCTGCAGCTAATCAGCACGCATGGAGGAAAAATAATGTCTGAGTTTATACTAGGTTACGGGATTCTGCTTAGCTATTTTGTCATCTGCGCAGCCGGTGCACTGACCTTGCGGCAGCTGGCTGCAGTGCCTAAAGAAGTCTTTCGTAAAACCTTACACGTGATATTGTTAGGTTCAATTTTTGTCTTAATATACAAGTTTACAACCTGGTGGCTGTCAGCATTGGCAGCAATTTTCTTTATGCTGATGGTATTTCCGATCCTTGCTGTTGCTGAACGTCTCCCTGGTTATGCTGAACTGCTGATAGAACGCAAAAAAGGTGAAATAAAGCGCAGCCTGGTTGTCGTCTTTACTATGTTTGCCGTACTGATTTGTGTTTGCTGGGGTTGGCTGGGACAGAAATATTTAGTCATTGCGGCAGTGCTCGCCTGGGGTTTAGGTGACGCTGCGGCCGCCTTGGTGGGCAAACGCTTCGGTCAGCACTACATTGAAGGTAGAATGGTTGAAGGTCGCAAAACTCTCGAGGGTACTTTGGCGATGTTTGTGGTTTCCTTTGTTTCTGTGCTGATTGTGTTGTCGGTAAACGGTCCGCTGCCTTGGTATAGCTACCTTCCCATTGCCCTTATTACAGCAGCAGTGTGTGCATTGGTAGAGCTGTATACAAAGGGCGGTATGGATACGCTGACCTGTCCATTTTCTGCAGCCTTTATCATGATTCTGCTGCTGCATTTGTGGGGAGTTCTCATATGAAGAAAAGATCTGGTCAACGAACACTCCTTGCTTCGATGCTGCTGAGCGCTCCTGGTCCTCTCGTCATAGGTGCGGGGCTTTTCCTTGGCCGCTCTACGACTCAAATAGCCGATTTTATACGTCGTTCCGCCGAACTGGTGGCGATTATCGTCTCCTGGCTGGTATACCGCCTGCTGCACAACAGTGGTGAACCGTCTACCGTACGGAAAGAAAAGCTGGAACGAACAGCTAAATTATGTGTGGGTGCAGCCATGTGTCTTTCCGGCTTAGTGATGATATTTATTGCTCTATCTTCGTCCTCCGGGGAAAAAGGTAATGTGATTCCTGGTCTGGTTATTGCTGTGTTAGGCGTTACGACAAATTCATGGTTCTGGCTGCGCTACCGCAAGCTTAACCGCGAACAGCCGGATGCAATACTGGCCGTGCAGAGTCAGCTCTATTTTGCCAAAGCACTTGTTGACGGCTGTGTGACGATTGCTCTCTCCGTAATTGCTGCCGCTCCTCAGGCCCCCATATCCCGCTATGTAGATCTGGTCGGATCGCTCATTGTTGCCTTGTATCTCCTGGTGAACGGGCTGCTTACAATCCGCGGCCATAATGCAAAGAGTTCAGACAGTGTTCTGCAGAATAAGTAAGGGCCTGTCAGCTTAGCAAATCGCTGACGGTGTTTTGCAGCAGCCAGTAAAACTATTATGTAAATACAAAAGACCCGGCTCCTTTACGCCGGGTCTTAATTGTCTGCAGCTAACTTTTGCGGGAAAAACAACCTTAGAATTTTATTACAACTGGGTCTTCGGTGAAAGAGGAAATTGTGGCTGTAGCATCTTTGAGATAGAGGACCTGATGGTTTCCGTCACCGGCTGCGTACCTGTCTTGTAAGACGGGGTATTC
>JAAYKP010000149.1 GCA_012522335.1 Bacillota bacterium | reverse complement strand
TTGGCATTTCCCGTTCCTATGTTTCACGTATCGAAAAGAAGGTTATTGCCAAAATAGCTGAAGAGTTTCGCCAGGCCAATATCAAATGACAGGAAAGCGTCTGCTATCTTTCCTTGCCGGCAGCCTGTTTTTAATTGACTCTTTTTCCCGTTTAGCCTATACTATAAATACTAATGAATAACTGGGATAAAAAGTCAGGCTTACTATCGTAAGATACTGTGAGCCGGGCCATGTTTGGCAGCAGTTCAATCTGTGGGACTAAATATAGTTTCACAGATTTTTTATTCTAAAGCGGGTGAACTGAATGACTGATTATTATCGCCAAGTAAAACGGGTGCTGTGGACAATATTAGCGGCTAATTTAACTGTAGCGGTCGCGAAAATTGTAATGGGGTCCCTGATTAACAGTACAAGTTTGACTGCTGACGGTTTTCATTCCTTAACAGACGGTTCAGCAAATATTATCGGTTTAATTGGTATCCATTTTGCGTCGCAGCCGGTTGACCAGGATCACCCCTATGG
Organism: Bacillota bacterium; assembly: GCA_012522335.1. Classification (GTDB taxonomy): domain Bacteria; phylum Bacillota; class Dethiobacteria; order Dethiobacterales; family Dethiobacteraceae; genus UBA9865. Next base: position 21,146 of record JAAYKP010000149.1, on the reverse strand, counting down.
TCATGGAAAGTTTGAAATGTTTGCCGGCTTATTCATCGCCGGGATGTTGTTTGTCATGGCCGGAAAGATCATCATAGAGGCCATCGGTAGATTTATTAAGCCGGTGATGCCGGAGGTAACCTTAGAGAGTTTGTTAATCCTGCTGTTGACGCTGGGCATCAATATTTTCGTCAGTATTTTTGAATATAAAAAAGGCAAGGCGTTAAACAGTCAGATTCTTATCTCGGACGCAGCACATACCAGAAGTGACATTTTTGTTTCAACCGGGGTGCTTCTGACCCTGAGCGGAATAAAACTAGGGTTGCCGCCTTTTATTGATCCGCTTACCTCTCTGCTTGTTGCCGTGTTTATTATCCGCGCAGCCTATGAAGTATTTCGCGACAACAGCGGTATTTTAGTTGACAGAGCGGTAGTAGATGCCGGGAAGATCAGACAGATAGTGTTAGGTTTTGCTCAGGTAAAAGATGTCCACAATATACGCAGCAGAGGCAGTAAAAATGATATGCATATTGATATGCATATCATGACGGAACCTGATCTTAGTGTCGAGGAGAGTCATGCATTAATCCACAGTATTGAGGAAAAGCTGAAGGATGTTATCAACAAAAACGTTCAGGTATTTGCGCACTTAGAACCTTATGGCGGAGCAGGTACAAAGACAAGTGATTCATAAGTATATGGTCGCTGATCAGGACTAAAACGCAGAAGATGACAGGTTTAACCTGTCATCTTCTGCGTGGGTGGAAGGCAATGGTGCAGTTGTTGTCTATACGTAAGGATAATAAGCTAGTATGGTCTGGGCAGCTGCTTATGGACAAGTCAGAGGGAAATCTTTATCTTTCATTTTATCCTTGACTTCACTGATTTTGACTTCTGCTTCACCGCAGCGGCAGATATGTTCTATACCCAGGGGAAAGGCTGAAACCAATTGGTCCGGAGACATGATCGGAAACGGTGCCTCCATGAGAGCATCACAGATTTGTTTTTCTAATTCACATCTTACCGACGACATATTCACAGCTCCTTTCGCTTTTCCTTGGTAACATTATAAAAGTAAAACAGCAGCAAGTCCTTAATAAAAGATTATATAAAGGCAAAAGTTGCCAGGGATAGTCATGCAGCCGCTGCAGCCTTTTATTGACTTCAAAGTCCGGTATGATATAATTTTGACAACTGTACAGCAGCAAGTTGATTCTGGAGGGTAGGCAGGGTGGATGATAAGCGTTGGGCTATTTTAACGGCGTGTCAGCGATTATTAGAGGACAGCGGCTCCATAACCATTGATAAGGTAGCGTCAGCAGCCGGAGTCGCTAAAGGAACGGTTTATCTTTATTTTGACAGCAAACAAGAGCTGATACAGCAAACCTTTCTTCTCAGTATAGAAGAAATATCGACAATTATGGAGCAGGCAGCCGCTGCCATAAGCGGGACAAACTTTGAGCGGCTCTCTGCCATGATTAATGCGCACTATGAAGCAGTGCACGGTAAAATGATGCTGCTGCAGCGGCTTTTTGGGGAGGAACCTGAATTTTCACGCCGTCCTCTCAGGGGGCAGGCCCTGGAGCTGCTGCGTGCCGTAAAAAAGATAGAAAGTCAATACATGGATGTTTTGAGTGCAGGTATTACCGGCGGTGAATTTCGGCCACACAATGTGCAGTTAACAGCTGCTGCTATCATGGCCATGATCAACAATTTAAGTGCCGGTGAGATCTTTTGGCCGCAGGAGAATCACCAAGATATACTACCGGAATTACTACAATTTATTTTACAGGGTATTGCCGCAGAGTAAGCGGTGTTATTTTAACTGCCGACGAACACTGTGTCTGTGCGGTGACGATTAACTGATTAGGAAGAGCAGGAGGGAACGGTTTTAACCGTTCTTTTTTTTCGCAATTTTGTCTGTAAAGTGACGCAAATCGGTCACCCTGTCAGTGACGTAAATGCGTCGCCGGTGTGTTTATTACGTTAAATGGGTAAAATACTGACGTAAATAGGTCACTGTTGCAGGTGTTTAGACCAAAACAAGGCCGCCCCTGCCTGTTTCTCCTCTTGTGAAAGTTGGCACAACTTTTGCATTAATAAAAGGTGAGGAGATAGAGCGACAAAAATAAAAGGGGTGAAGGAAAATGTCAAAAAGATGTCAGTTTTGGAAGGATTACGATTCAGTTTCCGGCGGCATTTCTTATTGTGAGCTGGCAGCCTTTAACCAGCCGGTTAATCCAGAGTTTTTAATCAAAATAGGCTGCACTGAGCAAAAAAGAACAGAATGTTTAGGTACAATGCAGCTTAATATTGGTGGTGCCGCTGTACCGGTAGTGCAGCCCACAGCCTGCAATGCACCTGGTGAAATTGCCAAAACTTGTGTTGGCGCGGCAGAAAAAAAGGCTGCCATTGCACCACGGCCGCTCTCCGTGCTTGCCTTTCTTGCCGGGGCCTATATTGCCATGGCCGGTATTCTCAACACTGTCATAACTAATGATTTAGCAAACTATTTCGGCGACGGTCTGACCCGCCTGATCGGCGGCGCAGTCTTTTCACTGGGACTGATTCTTGTGATTCTCGCTGGTGCTGAATTGTTTACAGGCAACAATTTAGTGATGACTGCAGGTTTGCTTGATAGAAAAATCACTTTTGATCAAGTGCTGCGGAATTGGGGGACGGTCTACTTCTTTAACTTCATCGGCTCCGTTACTGTAGCTGTTTTAATCTATTTCTCGGGAATCTGGAAATTTAATGGTACAGCTGTTGGTATTAAAGCTGTAAATGTAGCTTTAGGCAAAGTGTCGCTGCCTTTCTCCGAAGCTTTAGTCAGAGGTATTCTTTGTAACTGGTTAGTATGTTTAGCTGTTTGGCTGTCCATGTCTGCCAAAGATGCTGTTGGTAAACTTATCAGTTGTGCCCTGCCCGTTATCGCTTTTGTTGCCATGGGTTTTGAGCACTCTATAGCCAACATGTATTTTATACCGATGGGAATCTTTTTGTCAGGTCAGGAAGCAATTGTGGCCGCTATCGGTACCGAGGCTCTGCAGGGACTAACTTGGTCAGCATTTTTTATTAAAAACCTGCTGCCCGTAACAATTGGCAATATGATTGGTGGTATTGTCTTCGTAGCCGCAACTTATTACAATGCCTATCTGCGCCCGTCTCCTGCCAAGGAAGAGCCGGCAGGAAAAGTCAAGCCGACACCTGTCCACCACCAGCATTCTTAAGCAACTACAACTAAGAAAGGAGTAGTCTGGATGGATAATACGATTAAATGCCCACATTGGAGAGAATATCAGGGACTAAACGGCTGGGTTATGTTCTGCAGTGCCGGAGCTTTTGCTCAGACCTTTGTTAGACCGGAAGCAGAACGGATCGGGTGTACAGAGGAAAGAAGGGCAAAGTGCAGACAAATTATGGAGCTCAACCTGGGATATGCTCTGCAGCCGGAAATCATAGAAAGAGCAGATACTGCTGAAGAAGCAGTGCTCACAGCCGTTCCGACCCATTTCCCTGATTTTGCAGCGGAAAAGAGCTTAGATGACTACCCCGCGTTGTTGACGATAGACATGGTTGCCGATTATCTCAACCTCAGCCTCAGCAAAACGATGGCACTGATCGATAATGGTTCTCTGCCGGTGGTAAGCAGCGATGGCGAAATTAAAGTGGAAAAAGCTAAACTGGAAGAATGGCTAAAATGTACTGCTTAACAAAGTTTTTTCATAGTGTCTAAGAAGTATCTTCTTAGACACTTTTTCTGTCATTTTTTAGCGCCGGGAGCAAGCGTCAACAACCCAATTGATCGGCAAAATTCGACTATTCCCACTGTAAAAATTCTTTTGACAACCTTTAGCAGGATAAGGGGAAAAAGTGAAGAACTTAACATGCTAGGGAGGAGGACCAGATGTATATCAGTAAGTTTGTTACACCGGAAATAATATTTGGCAGTGGCTCCATTAACCAGGTTGGTGAAAGCTGTCATCGCCTGGGTGCGTCACGTATTTTTTTGGTTGCCGATAAAGGTGTGATTGAATATGGTTGGGTTGAAAAGTGCCTCCCATACATAAACGAATTAAAGCTGGATTACCGTATTTGGTCAGGTTTTACCGCAAATCCTAAAGATTTTGAAATAGAGGAAGGCGCGGCTCTTTATTTACGGGAGCAGTGCGACGCAGTCCTGGCAATCGGTGGCGGCAGCGCCATTGATGCTGCTAAGGCGGTAGCCATTTTAGTGACTAATGGGGGGAAAATACAGGATTACGAGGGTATCGATTTAATTGAAAAACCCTTACCTCCCTTGATTGTGCTGCCCTCTACAGCCGGATCGGGAGCAGAAGTGTCACAGTTTTCGATCATTGCTGACAGTAAACGCAATATTAAGATGACCATTGTTTCTAAATCACTGGTACCCGACATTGCCATCTCAGACCCTTTGATTCTTTCTACCGTTAACAGCAGGGTGACCGCCACTACAGGTATGGAAGCCCTCAGCCACGCCATTGAGGCTTTTTTATCGCTGGCAGCGACAGATTTAACAGATGTTCACGCCCTTCACTCCATCAAGTTAATTGCGCGCCATTTGCGGGCTTCAGTGGCCAGCCAGGTAAATAAAGAGGCTAAAATTGGTATGGCCAAGGCCAGTCTGCATGCCGGTATTGCCTTTTCCAATGCGGTGCTGGGACTGACGCATGCCATGACACACCAGGTAGGAGGGCTGTTGGATCTGCCCATTGGAGAGATTAGTGCGGTACTGCTGCCCCATGTTATGCGCTTTAATATGATTTCTTCTTTTGAGAAGTATGGGGCCATTGCTGAAGCCATGGGGGTAGATGTCAGTCGCCTGACGGCACGGGATGCAGCCGAACAGGCTATCGAAAAGGTTCAGGAGCTGACCCGTGATGTGGGTATTCCCACCGGACTTTCCGAATTGGGACTGCCGCAGGAAGTTATTCCCGAACTTAGTAAGAATGCTATGAATGACGCCTGTTTTATCACTAACCCGCGCGATGTGGACGTAGATGGGATTATGAGTATTTTTAACCAAGCACTATAATTTGCTGAAGGGTGATTGGAAGATGGTTATTACAAACAAAACCACACTGATCGAGAAGCTGACAGGTATTCATAGTTCCAAAAAATCTTACTATGTGGAGTTAAAGAAGAAAATCAGTGAGTTGGAAAAAAAGAACATTCAACTGGAAATTATTAATCAATTGACCAAAAGTATCGGCGTCAATATGTCTCTGCACGAGATTATTGAAAACTTTATTCCCAAGATGCAGACGCTTGTTTACTTTGACCTGCTCAATTTATATATAATGCGTAACGGCAGCAAAATCAGGCGTGTGACTTTTTATCAGGATGACCGGCAGGAAAATAAAATTAAAGAAAGCATTTTGGATGCTAAACAAGTTATGCAGAACCCGGAATACAATCAGGCAACGGAAGACGTAAGGCGCGTCCTGCAGGAACAGGAGCCTTATTTAGTCAACAGTGTCGAGGTTCATGCCCTGCCGGAGGATGCAGAGATAGTGAAGCATCCTTTAATGTCTAAAGTCATTTTCCCACTGCTGGTTAAGGATAAAACGATTGGCATTTTAGAGTTAATCAGCCAAAGAGAATTTGATGAGGACTGCCTGTCCTTTATCTCGCAAGTTGCTGACCAGCTGGCAGTCTGCCTGGAAAATATGGAACTTTATAACGAGGTCTGGCAGCATAAGCATGAGTGGGAAATTACTTTTTCCGCCGTGACAGATCTGCTGGTGTTCATTAACGAGGATTTGGAAATCCAGAAAGTTAACCAAGCGGCTAAAGATTTTTTCACTCTAAAAGAGGAGGAGATCATTGGCCAGAAATGTTACAAGATGTTTTATGGGCGCAGCAGCAAATGTAATCCTTGTTTAGGTGAACAGGTCCTGCAAACTAAAAAGACGGCGTACACCCAAGCGCGCACCCGCTTTAACCGTATTTTGGATATTTATGTTTATCCTTCTTATACGGAGGAGGATCAGCCTTACGGCATCACTTATTATGCTAAAGATGTGACACGTATTGTTGATTCCATTAAGTTTGCTTCCTTAGGAGAAATGTCGGCCGGTGTCGCACATGAGCTTAACAGCCCCTTAACGGCCATCGTAGGTAACTCACAATTGCTCCTGCGCGAAACTTCAGAAGACAATCCCCATTACCAGTTGGTTAAGGATATCCATTACTGCGGCGTACGCTGCCAAGGAATAATTCGCAATCTGCTGACTTTTTCCCGGCAGGATGAATTATCCTTTGAATGGCTTTATTTAGACCAGGTCTTTGATAAGGCCTATTCCCTGCTGGCTTATCAGATAGAAAAAAGCGGTATCAAGGTTATAAAGGATATTTCGGCACCACTGCCGGCTATCCTCGGCAATGCCCAGGGTTTGGAGCAGATTATTGTCAATCTGCTGCTCAACGCCAAGGATGCCATAGAGGGCAAGTATGGCCGGGAGGGTAAAGTGCAGACCCATGGCGTGATTGAAGTGAGGACCAGGGTGCAGCCCGACAAATATGTGGCGCTGGACATTACTGATAACGGCTGTGGTATTGATCCTGCCCTCATTCCCCATATCTTCAATCCTTTTTATACCAGCAAAAGTGTCGGTAAAGGTACCGGTTTGGGGCTCTCGGTCAGCCTGGGGATTGCCCAATCCCACAAAGGCTTAATCGATGTGCAGAGTACACCAGGAAAAGGCAGTACTTTTAGTTTGATCTTACCGATTGCCAAAACAGACTAAGGCAGCTGCTTTGTTTGCGCGGCAAGGAGAGGGGGTGAGCCGGTGGCAGAAAAAGTAAAGTTTCTTGTCGTTGATGATGATCAAGAGGTCTGTAACTTTTTTACCTATTTATTAAGAAGCAAAGGATATGAAGTGGAGACGGCCAATTCAGGGCGTGAGGCCTTTACCAGGCTTGAGTCATCTCGCTTCAATGCTGCTTTGGTTGACTTAAAGCTGCCTGACAGCGATGGTATAACTATCCTGAAAAAGATAAAAGAACGGCAGCCTGAATGTGAAGTTATTATTATCACCGGTTATTCAACTGTTAAATCTGCAATTGAGGCAATTCAGCACGGAGCATTTGACTATCTGGAAAAACCCTTCGTAGATATTGAGGAGATGGAAAAACTCCTGGAGCGGGCGCTTAGTGTCCGGGCACAGGCAGCAGAATCAATAATCGAGATTAACGGTTTAACCTTTATTGTCGGTCAGTCGCCTAAAATGCGGCGGTTGCTGACTGCTGCCCGCAAAATTGCCACAAAAAATATTACTGTGCTCATTCAGGGGGAAACGGGCAGCGGCAAGGAAGTTTTAGCACGCTATATTCATGCCATCAGCCATCGTCGTGACCGTCCCTTTCTTGCCTGCAACTGTGGAGCTTTTAGTGAAAGTCTTTTAGAAAGTGAATTGTTTGGCCATGAAAAAGGTTCCTTTACCGGGGCTACCAGCCGTAAGCGCGGCATTTTTGAGCTGGCACATAAGGGGACTTTATTTCTTGATGAAATTGATTCAGCTTCCCTGGCGATTCAGGTCAAACTGCTGCGTGTGCTGGAGACAGGAGAGTTTTTACGTGTTGGCGGTGAAGAAATCTGTAAGGTGGATATGCGGGTTATTGCGGCGACTAATACCAATCTGGCCACACGGGTCGAAGAAAGCCTGTTCCGCGAGGATTTATTCTACCGCCTTGATGTAGCCTCCTTTACGATCCCACCCCTGCGAGAACGGCAGGAGGATCTGCCTCTGTTCATAAATTACTTTTTAGAAAGAGAAACTAAACTTAAGCAATCCCCCATGAAAAGATTTAGTGAAGATGCTTTAGCTGTCATGCAGGAACACACTTGGCCGGGCAACATACGTGAACTGAAAAATACCGTTTCTCAGGCCTTAGTGTTTAGTTCAGGTCCTTTAATTACCGTGGCAGATTTGCCGGAGCGGATCAGGCGGAAAAAAGTGCAGCTGCCGGTGTCCGCAGTAGTTCCGGCACCAGAGGCTGAACCAGAGACTGTACCTGAAGCTGAATCTGAGCCTGAAATAAAGCCGGCTCCGCCTTTGCCGGAGCAGTCAGCTGCGCCGGCCTCACCACGGGAAGAAGTTCCGGCTGCCGCAGCTGAGGAAAAGAAAACAGCAGATGTGCCTCTCCTGGCCCTACAGCCGCAGCAGACCCAGTTGTTAGAACTGTTAAATGAGTTTGAAACGCAGTTGCTGGAAACTTTGCGGCTAAAAGAAGGATTCGCTTTTAATGATTTTTATCAAAGCATGAAAGAATGGAATGACCGGTTAAATAAAAAAATTATCGCTAAAGCACTGGAAGAAACCTATGATAATCAGGTTAAAGCTGCCGAACTGCTCGGCATCACACCGCGAGCGCTGCGCTATTATTTAAAAAAATAATGATAGATAAACAAACAGCTTCTGCCGGCAGGGGAAGCTGTTTTTATGGAAACGGTCTGTAATTCTTTTGTAATCTGCGTTGCGATAATTTAACAGTTCCTTTAAAGGGAAAAATATTGCTGAAGCAGAATAAGTACAGAGCAATGCAGCTTATAATTCTACCAAAAACAACTACATTGAACAAGGAGGTCGAGCGGATGATTAAACTCCACGGTGTCTCCAAAAGTTACAACAAAGGTGCCGTTAAAGCTGTCGACAACTTAAGCCTCTCAGTAAAACCAGGGGAAATCTTTGGTTTTTTAGGGCCGAATGGTGCGGGGAAAACTACGACCATTAAAATGATGGTAGGCCTTCTGCAAAGTGACAGCGGAACCATTACCATTAATGGCTATAATATTGAACAGGAGCCGCTCAAGGCTAAAAGTTCCCTTTCCTATGTGCCGGATAACCCGGAAGTATATGAAAAACTAACAGGTCTGGAATATTTAAACTTCCTGGCAGACGTTTACCGTGTGCCCGCAAGAATTCGAAAAGAGCGCATGGAACGTTTTCTGCAGCTTTTTGAAATGACGCAGGCTGTCGGGGATCTTATTCAAAGTTACTCTCATGGCATGCGGCAAAAGATAGTGCTGATCGGAGCCCTGCTGCATGAGCCTGAAGTTTTTATTCTCGACGAACCGATGGTGGGGCTTGATCCGAAATCAGCTCATAATCTCAAGGAATATATGCGTGAACACTGCAACCAGGGTAAAACAGTCTTTTTTTCTACCCACGTCTTGGAGGTGGCAGAGAAACTGTGTGACCGGATTGGCATTATCCGCCGCGGTCAACTGATCGCCTGTGGTACCATGGCTGAATTAAAACAGCAGGCGCAAAACGAAGGTTCGCTGGAAAAAATCTTCTTGGAGTTGACGGAAGTATGAACCTTTTAACATTAATTAAAATGCAGTTAAATGTCAGTTTCAACTGGTCCGCCCTGAAGTGGTATGCTAAGCACGATAAGAAAAAAATTCTGGGCGGGATTGCGCTGGTTATTATTGTTATTGCTAGTTTGGCTCCACTCTATTATTTTGTTGCTGTTAATTTTTTCAAAACAGTCTTTTTGAGCGGTTACTCCCTGGGACAACCGGAATTTGTGCTTACTTTCGCCATCGTGTCCGTTAGTATGCTGGTACTGATTTTTGCTATTCCCTTTATCATGGCCATATTTTATTTTTCCCGTGATTTAGCGCTGCTGGTACCATTACCTTTTTGGCCTCGTGAGATTATTGGCGCCAAATTTATCACCGTGGTGATCCAGGAATATCTGACAGTCTTACCGTTTATGCTGCCGGCCCTCTATTTTTATGGTACAGGGGTTAGAGCGGGCCTGTACTTCTGGCTGGTTGGCGCCCTTATTACCTTAATCCTGCCCATCATTCCCTTAACCATTATTTCCGCTGCTATCCTTGTGCTGATGCGTGTTACTAATCTGGGTAAACGGAAAGATTTACTTCGCTACCTGGGCATGACCCTGTTTTTGGTGGCTGTCTTGGCCTTTAACTATTTTGTTACCCAGCTCGAAACGCTGTCGCAGGAAGAAATAATGAAATTGATCTTTGCCCGGGAAGGTTTGGCCAGCCTGGTCTCCCGCGCTTATCCTCCGGCCCTGTGGGCTACCCGGGCCTTAACGGCACAAGGCGCAGCTGCTTTATTAAATTTAGCTTTATTCGTTGCCCTTACGCTTGTGGGAATCATGATAATGTTGTTCCTTGGCGACCGTCTTTTCTATCGTGGGCTGATTGGCGGTGATGAGGTAACTGCGCGTAAGGATATCTCCAGCGATCGCCTGGCAAAAGGTATGTCGCAGGTTTCAGCTCCCGCCTGGGCCATTGCCAAACGTGAGATTAAAGTGCTGGTGCGTACACCTATCTACTTTTTCAATAGTATAGGCGTGATTTTAATTGCACCTCTGGCCATGTTCTTACCACTGATCTGGGGGAATGCGTTGGAGCCGATTCTTACTATGCTAAGTGCAGTGCGGCCCCTCTATCTGAACTTAGGGGCAGCCGCCTCAATTGCGCTGGTGGCTGCTTTTGCCCCGGCTGCTTCAACTTCTTTTTCCCGTGAAGGCAAACAGTTTTGGCTGTCTCAAGTCATGCCTGTAGCACCACGGGAACAGATTAACGGAAAAATTATCTATTCTCTGCTTTTATCCTTGTTGGGTATCCCCTTGGTGTTCCTGGCATCAGTTTTACTCTTCCATTGGAACATCCAGGAATTAATCCTCATCAGTCTTGTTGGAATCTGCCTTACTTTACCTTCCATTACCGTTAGCTTACTCATTGATTTGCTCCGTCCCTATCTAACCTGGCCTAACCCCCAGGTTGCCATTAAGCAAAATTTAAACGCAGTCTTTGCCATGGTGGCGACGGGCGGTCTTTACTACCTCACTTATCAGTTTGCCATGTATATGATGCACCGGCAGTTTAGTGATTTACTAATCTACGGCGGCGTTGCTGCTTTTGCGCTGCTTTTGGCGGCCATCCCGTACGGAATTATGGTCAGGATTGCAGATCAGCGTTTTCGCGAAATTATAGCTCCCTAGAATAATAAATTCCCAGAGGTGAACAATGAAACTACTGCAGCCAAATGAGATGGTTGATTCCATTTATGATATCAACCTGTCCAGTCTAAAAGCCAAGGGGATTAAAGGCATTATCACAGATATGGATAACACTTTGCTAGCCTGGCATTCTTCTGAGATTACACCGACGGCAGCCCAGTGGGTTAATGAAGTGCGACAGGCAGACCTGAAGATTGCCATAGTTTCCAACAATTCTCCTGCCCGTGTGGAGGAACTTTCCGCACAGCTGGGTGTAATTTGTATCGCCAAGGCGGTAAAGCCCCGCCGCAGCGCCTTTCGCAGCATTGCTGCCCAGTTTAACCTGTCTCCTCAGGAAATGGCCGTTGTCGGTGATCAGTTGTTTACCGATGTGCTGGGCGGTAACCGTGCCGGTATGTATACAATCCTGGTTAATCCGATCAGTAAACACGAATTTATCGGCACTAAAATAATGCGTCTCCTGGAAAAACTGTTTCTGCAGCGTTAACAAAAACTTCACGCATACATCTCCACCTCCGGGGAACAATACCTCTTGGGGTGGTATGATATGGAAAATTGTCTGCAGCGTCTGAAGGAGGCATATCAACAAGCTAAACAGGAGCAGGGGGCTGTTAACGCCACACTGCAGAACATTACTATTAATACGCAGACGAAAGAGATTACCTTTCACTGGCAGGATGCAGAAAAATAAGCCGTAACGGCTTATTTTTTTCTCCGCCCCAAGGCCGGCGTAAAAAGGATTTTCTGCTTACTCTGCAGAAACAATCTTCCGAGGTGAGACATATGCAGATAACAGGTCAAACAAAGATTACAGGACTTTTCGGGGACCCGGTACAATATTCCCTATCACCGGCCATGCATAATGCAGCTTTTAAACATCTGCAGCTGCCCTATGTTTACCTGCCCTTTCCGGTTGATAAAAGCAAACTGGCTGCTGCCGTGGAAGCTGTCAGGGCGTTAAAAATCACCGGTGTGAACGTTACTGTACCCCATAAAGAGGCAGTTATCCCCTATCTTGACCGCCTCGACCGCTCAGCGGAACGCTGTGGTGCCGTCAACACCATTGTAAATCGTGATGGCGTCCTGACAGGTTACAATACTGACGGTCAGGGCTTTATTGATGCCCTTGCTGAGGCCGGCTTTACTCCTGCCGGGAAGAAGGTTGTCATTCTTGGTGCCGGCGGCGCAGCACGGGCTGTAGCCGCAGCTTTAATCGACCAAGGCGCAGCTGAAATTATGCTCATCAACCGCACCCTGCAGAAGGCCGCCGCGCTGGCTGATTTTTTAGGTCCCCAGGCGTCTTACCGACAACTAATTCCCCACAGCAAAGTTGAAGTAGCCGCAGTTGATCTGGTTGTAAATACTCTGTCCATACCTTTTCGTCAGGAAGATCAGTGGCTGTTGGACCTGACGGATGCCCGGGGAGCACTGTTTTATGATCTTCGTTACGGTAAAATGCCGTCAGATTTTCTTGTGCTGGCAGATGAATTAAACAGCCCCCGGCTTGACGGTCTGGGCATGCTGCTGCATCAGGGCGCCCGTGCCTTTACCCTTTTTACCGGCCAGGCAGCACCCGTGGAGGTTATGCGTGCCGCGCTGCTGCAGTCTTGACAGCGGACGCGGCTGTCGGCAGTTTTGGCTGAACGGCCTGCACGTTGCCGGATAAATTAAAGTAAAAATAAATAGGAGTTAATTTAGTGATAAATGACAGAACGGTGGTGACCGTTCTTTTTTTTTGTTTTTACTCCTTATTATGGCGAGCTTCAGGCGGCAGAAAAAAGTTAAAAAATAGTAAAAAATTTAGTTATATAATTTATTATTTTTCTCTATATATTAATTGGGACGAGAAGTGGGAAGGGGGAGCCATAGTGGCAAAACTAAAACCCGGTTTTCAGCAGCACCTGCTCGGGAATGAAGAAACAGGGACGGTGTTAAGTGTAAGCAGCAGGTTGCGGAAAAAAGCGGCTGCCATGCTGTTGGTTTTTGTCATGCTTTTTTCCTTTGTCGGAGTTCCCTTGGCAGACGCCTTTTTTACGGCAGAAGCCGCTTCAGCCAAAACTACTTTTCAGGTAACCAAAACAAAAACAGCGGCTGCTGCTGAAGCAGAAATGAGTTTTGAAATGCCGCTGCTGCTTGAAAACGAAGTAAATAGTTTGGCTGCTGAAAGTTTACAAACTATGCAGAGAGCAGAAGCAGAGGAAGCGCCGGTATGGGCGCGCCTGCAGCTTAAGGGCAGCTTTGCTGCAGAAGACATTTTTATTCCTTCACTTAAGCTTCATTTTCAGGGGCAGACAATCAAAGTTCAGCAGGGTGAGCTGCTGGCAGCAAACACCCTACGCATCGCCTTTGCTCGGTCGGAACTGTTGAGCTGGTTTGCGGCACCGGATGAAACTGCAGAACAAATTCTGACCATTACCGGTGAAGGTTACAGTGGGGGTTTAGATTATTTCACTTTTAGCGGTTCAGGCAGACTGCAGTTAGAAGAAGTTGCAGTGCAGCCACCGGAAACGAGTGAAGACAGCGTTGTCGAAGAAGAAGCAGCCGAGGCAGAGGTAAGCGAAGAAGATTCAGCCGCGGTTCCGGCAGCAGAAGAGCCGCTGGAAACAGACCCGACTGCAGCTTCGACAGCAGCTGAAACAGACGAGGCAGAAGAGGAGGCAGAAGCTGCCGCAGAAACCGGTGACCAGGCAGAACAGCCGCCGGCGTTGCTGCCGGAAAAGGATGAAGAAGAGGAAACTGCGGCCCCGGCAGAAGCGCCGCTGCAGGAGTAATAGTTAAGCTGTTGAGGAGGTTCGGCATGGCAGAAGAACTTAACCTGACCGCAGATGGGGAGCAAAAAGCCGGTTCCCGGTGGCAGAAAGCGTTACACTTTATCGGCACGATTTTTTACGCACTGCTATTAATTATGCTGCTGCTGCTTACTTTCGCCACGCTGCAAAGCCGCCTCAGCGGCAAACCGCCGCAGCTGGCCGGCTATCAAATGTATATTGTACTGGGTGGGAGTATGAGTCCTACCTTTGAAATGGGCAGTCTGGCTTTGCTTAAACCGGTAGAAGTGACAGACATTCAGGTGGGTGACATTATCACTTACAGTTCACCCAGTGATGCCGCAAGCCTGACTACGCACCGGGTGATGGAAATTCATGAGGATAACGGTCTGTTCCATTTTATCACCCGTGGCGATGCCAATGAGGTCAATGACCCCAGTCCTGTTGCAGGTGCTAACGTGCTGGGTAAGGTAATCTTTACTATCCCCTACCTGGGCTATCTGCTCCATTTTGGCCGCTCTAAAGTCGGATTATTGATGTTAGTTGTACTGCCCGGGCTGATCATCATGAGCATCGAGCTGCGCAATCTATACCGTTATTACCTGGAATGGAAACGGAACAAAGAATCAACGGCCTCAGGCGAAGTAACAGCCGGAAAATCAGATTCCCTGTCACAGTGAAGCTTCATCAGTGCGCTTTACTAATGTAAAAGTAGGCAGATTTATAGAGAAAGGAAGTTTTTCATGAAAGTCAGAGCTGTAAGGAGCATCCTCAGCTGCTTAGCCGCCATCATTTTGTTTACCGGCGGTGTGACTACAGCTTGGTTTATCGATACTGCTGCAGCAGAGCCGGCAGCAATGGTAACGGGAACGGTTAAACTAAATGTTCTGCCTGCACAAGTTAAGCCTCAGCCACAGGATCAGCAGCTGATTACCTGGCAGCCGGGTACAAGCAAAACTTTTTGCTGGCTGCTGCAAAACACCGGCAGTAAAAAAATAATGCTGCGTGTGCGACCGGTGATTGAAGGTCAGAAAAAAGATGAAACAGCCTGGGCAGAAGGTAAACCTTTCAACCCCTGTCAGGGTAACTGGGCTATGTATTCTACCTATACTGTCGGCTCCGGCAAAAAAAGTGCCCGCCTGCTGGCCGGGCAAAATGATCATTGCGGCGACTTAATTGTGCAAACAAAGAATAAGGCCCTGCATGTTACATACAGGTTGAAGCAAGGTTACGAATTATTAGAGTCTCACCTGGCAGTAGCCAATAAATTAGCTGACATCCCTACTGTCGCCAACGGCAATCCGCCCCCTGGCCAGTTTCCCTTTAAAACAGAACATCAGCATCCTGTCCGGGAGTATACCTACATCATACCTTTAAGCGGCACTTATCCTGCGGGTCATTTAAAAGGCCGTTCCTATAATTGGCCTGATGGTCAAAAGCTTTATCTGGCTGCTCATGCCGATGTTTCCGTGCCGGGTGCGGGCGGTATGAATGATATCTCCTGGCAGCTGGCCTCAGAAAGTCCTGCCGGCTGGAAAAAGGGAGCACCGGAAAAGATAGACGGTAAAACCGTGACCTGGTGGTACTATCGTCAGCCTATAGCTGCAGGTGATGACATTAAGTTTTGTTTAACAGGTTGTTTAGGTCAAAAAGCAGCCCGCGGCACCTATAAAATTCAGCTGCAAGCTGAGGCGGTGCAGGCATCCCATGCTGCTGTAGATATTTGGCCGCATCCTTGGAAGTAAGAGCGCTGAGCTTCAGGGAGATAGTCAGCGCGGCGGCTGTTAGTGAAGGGGTGGTTTATTACAGAGGTAACCGGAGGATAGCACGTAAAATGTTGTTCGTTTTTAGTCCGTTCAGGGCAAACCTACCGTGAGGTAGGGACGCAAAGCTGCGGGTCTCCGCTCGGAGGCAGCCGGGCTGCCGGAGTGTAGGTACAAAATGAATTAAAAAGATGGAGGAATACAATGAAAAGAAGAGTCTTAATGAGCATGCTGCTGCTGGCTCTGGCAGCTGCTTTAATCGCCGGTGGCACCATGGCCTGGTTTACCGATAGAGCAGAAGCGGAACCGGCAACCTTTGAGGCCGGCACCGTTGATATTGAAGCCGATGGATTTGCGCATAAAACACCGTGTTTTGACGCAAGCAACTGGAACCCGGGAGACAGCAGTTTTATAGGTGTTACCTTCGAAAATGTTGGCTCGAAGAAGGTAAAGTTAAGAGTTAAACTGGATAAAGAATGGGAAGATGAGAATTTGTCTGCCAAAAACGTAGAAATAAATGTACATCCGCTGCTGAACCCCTGGTGGGAGAAGGTGGGCGATTACTTCTACTATAGGTTCCCCATTTTAGGAAGAGCTGTATATCCTGGAGCTAAAATACCACTACTAGTGGAGGTTACCTTGGACGGTCCTAAAACGGACAACAAATATCAAGGGAAAACATTCATGGTTTATGCCACTGCGGAAGCTGTGCAGTACTCCCATAATGCTCCTTGGAGCGCAGTTGCAGGCAATGATCCGGTACAGGGACCGCAGGCAGCAGTTCTGGGTGAATCCATCCCCAAGGTAGAAGAGTTAACTGATGCACAGGCAATCGAGCAGATGGAGGAACTACAGGCTAAGTATGAGGAGATTGTAGCCGGCTTGTAAGCATTGATCAAACATCGCTAAAGATGCAGTAAGAGATGGTATCCATGTACAAGGGAGGACTCATGATGAAGAGAAAAACGATCAGCTCTCTGGCCATAATTTTAGGGGTCTTGTTGATTGTCAGCAGCCTAAATATGATGACAAAACCGGGTGTTGTTTTTGCACTCGAGCTGGTTGGTGATGAGATGGGCCTTCGTCTTGAGCCCTCCAACACGGCTCTCTTCGCTGTCAAAAACATGAACCCCGGCGATACTCAAGAGGCAGGTTTGACAATTTCCAATGAAGGCAAATGCCCCTTTACCGCCTACATGAGTCTGGCTAAAATAAGCGGTACTGACGGCGCAGGTGATCTGTATCCTCAACTGCAGCTGACGGTAACTTCCCTGGGAGAAGAAATCTATCACGGGCCCTTAAGCGGGTTTCAGCAGTATAACCTGGGTCAGCTGCAGCCTAATACTAACCAGACCCTTGAGTTTTCCGTACACTTGCCGGGCCCTACAACGGGTAATGAGTTTCAGGGCAGTACTCTGGCTGTACAAATGGTGTTTACCGCCAGCCAGGAGTGTACACCGCCAGACCCGTCCCCCCCTGATATTCCTCACACCGGCGGATTTGATACGATTCAGCTGCTGGCGGGCTTTAGCCTGCTGCTGTTAGGTATCCTGCTGCGTCGGAAAAAAACTGTCAGTGCTCAATAGTATGATCAAGAGTGTGTCTTACTAATGAGGCACACTCTTTTTACGAAAAAATATACTGCCGACAGGCCCATTTGGGGGCAGGATTATCAGAAACTTTCGGGAATTCTTATATATAATGGCAGTTTTAACTCCACCGGCAAACGGAAGCAAAGTTAGTTAGTTATTTGAAAAAGAATCTTATCATGTTTGAATCGGGTGTATATTAATGCGGCTGCGAACAAAAATCCAGCGAGGGCTGGCGGTAATTACCTTAACTTTTCTGTTACTGCTGCTGATTAGTCTTTGGCGGTTTCATGGCGCTGCTGCTGCTGTCCTGCTGCTGTTACTGCCTTTGGGTTATTCCGTGGCGGCACTGATGCTGCTGGAAAAGGTTTTGCTAAAACCTCTTCAAACTCTAGACAGGCAGCTTAACGAAGTTTTACCGGCAGCGGAGGGGGACGCGGAACAGGATGAGCTGCAGAGAGCAGCTTCAGCCCTGCGGCAGTTACAGGAAAAGAATCATGAATATCAGCAGCAGGTCTTATTCTTGGAAAATTTGGCCGATTTAGTGTCCTTTTTGGACGCGGATATGAATCTTTACTATGTCAGCCAAAGCCATAAAACGCTGCTAGGTTATGATCCAAAGGCACTTTTAGCCAAACCCAGTGAGCCGGAAAACTTCTTTCACCCTGATGATATGGAGCGGGTTTTTGCTTCAGCAGTAAATGTAACCAAGACTTTAGAACCTGAAAGGGTCGAGCTGCGGGTCAGGCATGCAGACGGCCATTATCTCTGGTTTGAATCTGTGCACACGCCTATCCTCAGCAGCACAGGTGAGGTAAAAGGAGTGTTAGTAAGCGGCCGGGATATAACTAAGCGTAAAACCATAGAAGAGCAGCTGCGCCAGATGAGCTTGTATGACTCTTTGACAGAGCTTTACAACCGCTCCTTTTTTGAGCAGCAGATGCAGTATTATGAAACTAACCGCCAAGGTACTTTTGGCATCATAGCGTTAGATATTGATGATTTAAAACTGTACAACGACGGGCTGGGTCATGCGGCAGGTGATACCCTGATTAAGGAAACAGCCGCTTTGTTAAAGAAAAGCTTCCGGGGTAGTGATGTGGTAGCCCGCATTGGTGGTGATGAGTTCGCCGTTCTTTTGCCCCAGACCAATCTGGAGGCGGTAGAAAAGGCGGCACACCGTATCAAGGAGGCTGTGGCTGCTTACAACAAAAGTAATCCCAAAATACCCATCAGCATTTCCATAGGTTATGCGGTCGGTGAGCCGGAAACATCGCTGCGGGATATCTTAAAAGAAGCGGATAACAATATGTATAGTGAAAAAATGCGGCGTAATATTAGTGATACCGACTCCACCATTGCCATTTTGATGAATGCTTTGGAGGTGCGTGATTATCGGCCGGAAAATGATGCTTTGCAGCTGCGGGATTTAGTGCTGGATTTTGCCAGATATCTTAATTATCCGGCGGAAAATTATGGCAAATTAGGTTTATTTGCACGCTTTCACGATATTGGTAAAATAGGTATACCGGACCGCATTTTATACAAGGAAGACAAACTTACAGAGGCGGAGAAAAGAGAAATGGAGCAGCATTGTGAGATTGGTCACCGCATTGCTTTATCTGCCTTAGATTTAGTGCCGGTGGCCGATTGGATCTATCGGCATCATGAATGGTGGAATGGCCAGGGCTATCCTCTGCAGCTGCAGGGAGAAGAGATCCCCCTGGAATGCCGTATGCTGGCCATTGCAGAAGCCTATCATGCCATGACTACTTTCCGCCCCTACCGCCGGGTTTTTACTCAGGAAGAAGCTGTTGCTGAACTGCGCCGCCAGGCAGGCCGTCAGTTTGACCCGGTGTTGGTGGAAGAATTTATTGCCATGCTGGCAGCAAGGCAGACAAACTTCACTGCTGCAGAAGAGGATGCTGTAGCATTTAAAGAATTAAACCAGGAGCAAAACTAATTTTGCTCACCATAATGAAACATCAGATAAAAGCGAGGCAAAAGGAGCGGCTGTTAATGGTACCGCTCCTTTTCTGCTTTGTAGCGCAGATGCGCTGCTGTACTAATTATATTGGTGGCGATTGCGCCAAAAGCACCACAGAATACTCCTGCCATAAAGCAGTGCCCCGGCGGCAAAACAGGCACCGCCCAGCGTGCGTACAAATAAATACGGCCGCAGTAAAGTGCTGGTGGTCAGAAAATCTAACCCTGTCACGCGCAGCAGGTAAGTCTGCAGAATGCCGGCGATAGTTAAGGCGGAGCCCATGGTTAGCAGACCTGCATTATGGAGTGCAAATCCCCACCATCCATGCCGATACTCTTTGCTGCTTAATTCTGCTTTACGGGTCAGGACATAGATGCAGATGCCCTGTACCAGCATACCCACCGCCCCGTAAAGGGCAAAATGTGCATGGGCAGAGGTTAAGTAAGTAGCACTGCAGTAACGGTTAATCTGCGGTACGGCAATGAGCATACCCAGGGTGGCGGCCCCCAGAAGATGATAAAAAACACTGGCAGTAATGAAACCAAAGGTCAGCCTCATTCCCGGATCCACTTCTGCCCATGTGATATGCGTCAGCCCTAAATAAAGGATCCAGCAGAGTAAAAAGATGCCGATAATCTGGATCACACTAAAAGTGCCGCCAATCCACTGCCAGAAGGCCGGTACCCCAATCCAGTAGTAATGATGACCGGTGGCAAAGATGGCGCCGATGATGAGCAGAACCAACTGCACAAAGAGTATTCTTTCCAACTTGTCTCGCTGCACGGTACTGACTTTGAGCAGCAGTGCCGCCAGGACACCAAAAAGAATTAATTCTTTACTTAACTCTTCCCACAAGTGAACAACCCAGAAACGGACAAGTTCACTGACAGTAGGCTGGCTGTAGTTAAAGACATTGGGCAGATACAGCACTAACAGCAGGATGGAGCCGGTGAGGATGGCGAGCAGTGTGATGCGTCCTCGTGTTTTAGCTGCTTTAAAATAGCTGCGCAGGAGATTATATAAAAAGATCACTAAAACTGCGGCAATACCCAGGTGAAAAGGAAAAGCAGCTTCTTCATATTCCATACCGCGCAGGCAGCCAAACATCAGGGAAGCTAAAATGCCGACGGTGGTAAGAATAAAAAGCCGGAACTGCCAGACGACTAAAGGTGTGCTGTGCAGCTCACTTTTGCTTTCTTCCACAAAAAAGTAGTAGGAGGCTCCCATGCAGCCCAGCAGCGGCCATAAAACACTTAAATTGAGATGAAAAGCCCGCCCTGTTTCCAGATTGATGGGAATGGGTAAGTCCGGAACAATTAAATCCAGCGCGCCAAAGGTGGCGGCAAGGCTCTGCAGGACTAAGAAAATAATCGGCGCCCAAAAATATGGTATTGTCACCGCTTGTGAAGGAGACATTTTGTCTGCCGCTGCTTTCTGCCGCTTGCTGCGGCACAGGATTTTAGCGGCTAGTTTGCGCAGTAGCCTGACCGGATTCATCTGTTTTGCCTCTCTTTACTGCGCTTTTCTTCTACAAGCGGCGGCGGGGGCCAATTACGTGTATCAATTTTATTTACATAGCGTAAAAAAGCGAGCATCTTCTCACTTTCCTCCGCAGTTAGGCCGACGTGAGTTCTTCTGCTGTGAGGAGGCATGGGAGGAGGTTGGGCAAAAAACTGCCGCAGCTCTGCTTCTGTACGCTGTGAGATAATCTTAGTTAGGTCCAGGGCAGAGTAACCGCCGCTGCTCAGCAGGGAATGGCATTCCATACAGCCGTATTCCCGCCACAATTTACTGCCGGCCACGGCGGCGGGCGGCATTGGCGGTGTAATCCGGACGAGAGAAGAGAAGATGAGCAGGGCAAAAAGGCTTAAAGCAGCCAGTGTAATGCAGATCAGCCAGATTTCAGCAGGTTTCATCAGTACCCCTTCACAGTGCATTTTATCTGTATTTTGATCCCCGTCGACAATAATATGCGGTGCAGGAGCCGATAAAATCTGCTATCTATTGACAATAACTAAAATAATATATATTATAT
>JAAYKP010000148.1 GCA_012522335.1 Bacillota bacterium | reverse complement strand
TTGCTGCAAACATTAGCGGCACGCGGTGTGCCTGCGGCACTGATCGGCCGCGTCACGGCAGGCCCGGCAGGTCAGATCACAGTATTACCATAGCATGATGGAGGTGGGGGATGAGGATGGAAGAAAAGCGGGAAGAAAAACAGGGATTTCTGGCACGAAAAAATATCGTTTTTTCTCTGGAGCGTTATTTCATTGATGCTTTAGGGGCCATGGCACTGGGTCTGTTTTCGTCACTCATTGTCGGCTTGATTTTAGCGACCCTTGGTGAACAGCTGACTAAGTTAATGGGTGAAAACGCCATGTTAACATTTCTGATTAACAGCGGCAAAACGGCGCAAAGCATGATGGGTCCGGCCATCGGCATTGCGGTGGCTCATGGACTGCAGGCACCACCCTTAGTGCTCTTTGCCAGTGTCATTACCGGCGCGGCCGGTGCGGCGGCGGGCGGTCCTGCGGGCTGTTTTGTGGCGGCTGTTTGCGGTGCCGAGTTTGGTAAAGCTGTTTCTAAAGAAACTAAAGTGGATATTATCGTCACGCCTGCCGTCACCATTTTGGCCGGCCTGTTGGCAGCAGCCGCCGTCGGGCCGGGGGTTAACCGGTTAATGCTTAGTTTGGGACAGCTGGTGATGCGGGCTACGGAGCTGCAGCCGGTTCCAATGGGCATCATTGTGTCGGTGGTGATGGGTTTGGTGCTGACGGCACCCATTTCCAGTGCTGCTTTAGCAATTATGATGGATCTGTCGGGTTTAGCGGCGGGGGCAGCTACTGTAGGTTGTTCTGCGCAGATGATTGGTTTTGCTGTCTCCAGTTTCCGGGAAAACGGTTGGGGTGGTTTAATTGCCCAGGGTTTAGGTACTTCCATGCTGCAGGTGCCTAATATAGTGCGCAATCCCTGGATTCTGCTGCCGCCCACTTTGGCTTCGGCCATCGTCGGACCGCTGGCAACCACCGTGGTGAAAATGTATAACAACCCGGCCGGCGCCGGCATGGGTACCAGTGGTTTAGTAGGGCAGATTGGTACATTTACAGTAATGGGTTTTACCCTGCCTGTATTATTAAAAATTATTTTATTACACATTCTTTTACCGGCACTGCTTTCTTTATGCTTTAGTGAATGGCTGCGGAAAAGCGGCCGCATCAAATTTGGTGATTACGATTTAAAACTTTAGCAAAATTCCGGCTTAATGCCATAAAAAACCGGCAGAAAACTTTACTGCCGGTTTTTTGGTGCTGCCTCCCGGGCAGCGGCATTTTTATCACTCATCCGTCATCTGTTTATCTGAACGTTGATAGGCAATCAAATACACATCACCATTTTGCGACAATGACTTTTCTGCTTCACGGATTTTACTGACCTCATTTTCCTGCAGCATGGCAAATTCATAGCTGCTTCCTTTGTGACACATAGACTGACCTCCTTTTTCTTGCTAATTCTAGTATCAAGTAAGAGAAATTAATTATACAAAAAATAATTCATTTACGCTCAGCCCTGCATATCATAAAAAGAATGCTTCTTTTTATTTTTGTCTGAGCGAAGGAGGTTGACAGTCAGTGAGTGGTTTTATTGCCCTCTGGCAGAAAACAGGCCGCACCATTCCTGACCTGACGGCAGTAACGGAAACGATGCGGCACCGCGGTCCCGATGAGCAGGATGCCCTATATCTGGGGTCGGCAGCTTTAGCAGCCTGTCGGTTAAAAATTATTGACCTCTCAGAGCAGGGCCGCCAGCCCCTGCTGAATGAAGACGGCAGTCTGGCCTTGGTTTTTGACGGCAGGATCTATAATTATTTGGCCTTACGTGAGGAATTACTGTCTAAAGGACATGTTTTTCGCAGTGCCGTCGACTATGAGGTGATTTTGCATTTATATGAAGAGGAAGGGGAAGCCTGCGTCGGTAAACTGCGGGGAATGTTTGCCTTTTGTCTGTATGATGGACGGAAAAATCAATTCTTTGGTGCCCGGGATCGTTTTGGCATGAAACCACTTTATTATACGGAAACGGCAGAATACTTTGCTTTAGCCTCAGAAGCCAAAGCGTTTACCAAGCTGCCTGCTTTTCAGGTAGAACCCAATGAGGCTGTTCTTTCCCATTACTTAACTTTCCAATATGTGCCGGAGCCGGAGACAATGTTTACCGGCGTCTATAAAGTCCCGCCTGCCCATACTTTTTGCTGGCGTGAAGGGAGATTAACTCTGACACGCTACTGGCAGATCAGCTTTGCACCACAGGAGCGGCCCTTAGCGGAATATCTTGAGGGCACGCGGGAGGCGCTGCGCGAAGCAGTGCGGCTGCATGCCCAGGCTGCTGTGCCGTGGGGAGCTTTGTTATCAGGGGGTATAGATTCCACTGTGCTTGTAGCCCTGCTGCGTGAGCACGGCTCCGTGTCAACTTTCAGCGTAGGTTACGCAGAAGCAGCTTACAGCGAACTGTCAGAAGCAGCAGAGACGGCCCGTTATTTAGAAACCAACCATCAGGAATATGTAATCAGTGCAGAGGAATACTGGCACAATTTGCCGCAGCTGGTCTGGCACTTTGATGATCCGGTAGCCGATCCGGCGGGCATTGCTCTCTATTATGCGGCTCGTCTGGCAGGCAGAGAAATAAAAGTTGTTTTGTCGGGGGAGGGTGCTGATGAACTATTTGGCGGCTATGGGATTTACCGGGAACCGGGCGTTTTAAAAAGGGCGCAAATCTTACCACAGCCGCTGCTGGCAGCCGCAGCGAAAATATGGCCCGCTTTTTTACCCGGGAAAAACTTTTGGCGCCGGGCGGCAACTCCTTTAGAAGAGCGCTATTTCGGCAATGCCTGTATCTTTAACGAAAGTGAGAAACAACAGATTTTAAAGCACAAGAACTTCCCGCCGGCAGCAGCCGTCACTGCCCCGCTGTACCGGCAGGCAGCAGCCTATGATGATGTGACCAAAATGCAGTATGTCGATCTCCATACCTGGGTGGTTGGTGATTTGCTGGTAAAGGCAGACAGAATGAGCATGGCAAATAGTCTGGAGCTGCG
>JAAYKP010000147.1 GCA_012522335.1 Bacillota bacterium | reverse complement strand
GATCCAGGACCTCGTCAATCCGGGCATAGCTGCGGCGCTCCCTTGTTCCCGCGTCGATGACTTTGAACATTCAGGCATTCACTCCTGTCCCTAGGTTTTACCCGCTATGGAAAAAACAATACCTTCCTCGCATTTTTACCTAAACAAAAGAGCTTAACGGCACTCGTAACGTCTTATTCTTTACCTAACGGCAAAATAATATGCATTAATACAGCAAAGAAGGCATTGTTAAGCAATTTACAATAATATCACAAGTGTTTCCCTATGTCAAGAAAACGAGGAAACATTTCCCTGCCGAATGCCGGTATTAAGAAATGGCAAAAAGGCACCCGTAAACAGGGTGCCTTTCCAGACTATCAAAGAATTACTTCAGTTCGACGCTGGCACCAGCTTCTTCCAGCTTAGCTTTCAGAGCTTCAGCTTCTTCTTTGCTGACTTTTTCTTTTACAGCTTTGGGAGCATTATCAACCAGCTCTTTAGCTTCTTTTAAGCCGAGACCGGTAATTTCGCGCACCACTTTAATGGTACCAACTTTTTTCTCACCGGCAGCAGTTAAAATCACATCAAATTCGGTTTGTTCTTCAGCAGCAGGAGCGTCGCCGCCGGCAGCAGCGGGCATAGCAGCCATGGCCACAGGAGCGGCTGCAGTAACACCAAATTCTTCCTCAAAAGCCTTAACTAATTCGGACAGTTCAAGCACTGTCATCCCTTTAACAATTTCCAGAACTTCGGCAACTTTAGACATTTATAGTTCCTCCTTAATTAGATAAAGATTAATTTTTTTGTCATTTTCATATCATCCTAAGCCTCGGCAGCTTTTTGTTCACGCACAGCATCCAGTGTGCCGACAAATTTACGCAGCAGGGCTTGCGCGGCTCCGGCAAAGCCGGTCATAGGTGAGGCAAAAGCACCTGCCACCTGCCCCAGTAAAACATCGCGGGACGGTAAAGCAGCTAAAGCTTTGATGCGGGTCGGATCAATCAGCTCACCTTCCAACAAGCCGCCTTTGATTTCCAGTTTGTCGAACTCCCTGGCAAATTTAGATAACACCTTGGCCGGAGCGACCGGATCTTCAAAACTAAAAGCAATGGCAGTTGGTCCTTCCAGGTAGGGATCAAGATCTGCGTAACCAAGCTCATGGGCAGCAAGCCGTACCAGTGTGTTCTTAAGCACAGTATATTTGACACTTTCAGCCCGCAGAGCACGACGTAAAGTGGTCATTTGCTCCACATTCAAACCCCGATAATCTGTGACAATGGCTGCCTTGGCATTACTTAAATCTTCTTTAACTTCGGCAACAACTTTTACTTTTTTCTCTTTACTAATACTCATCGTTCCACCTCCTTTACGGACAAAACAACAGCCTGCCGTCTTTAGTGTCTGAGAAGACACATGCTAGTTTTAACTACAGATGAAAATGGCCTCCGTGCAGACACACGGAGGCCATCACAGATTGCAAGCTCGCAACACTGCTTATGACATTCCGACCTCGGCAGGCAATAATTTAAGTCCGACGGACACCTGCTGTCTGCAGTCTAAACTAGATAAATTTATACATACTCGGGCGCATTGTATCATATACACCCGTTTTTGGCAAGTCTAATTATTTTGCTTTACCCAACTGGGCAGCCTTTTGTGTATTGACACGAATACCTGGTCCCATGGTGGTCGTAACAGTAATGGAACGCAGATACTG
>JAAYKP010000146.1 GCA_012522335.1 Bacillota bacterium | reverse complement strand
GCGCGCAAAAAGAAACACTGCGCGCATCCATGGTTGGGGAGCTGCAGGCCAAGCGTTTAAGTGCCGGTCGGCGTTTGCTGCACAGGATAAGGCGTTTCTGGCATTCTACTTATGAAGTATCTCTGGTACCGGCGGTCGCGGCTGTCTGTATCCTGATAGCGGCGGCAGGGGTAAAATGGCTGTCACCCGCCGCTCCGCAGCCGGTTGAACCCACCTACTCTATCAGGTTAACAGATGCGGGCCTGGAGATTATTCCGCTCGAGCATGGGCGGGAGGTGGAAAAGAGTGGCTAAAACTTATTTAAAGGGAAAGCATTTAGTCTTATTAGCTCTGCTCTTGCTTTTGCTGACAGGCATAACTTATGCGGCGGCAAGGCGTAATACTCATGGTCAGGCGGCGCAAAAGCTGCAGCAGGCTGCACAGGACGGACAGTGGGAAGAATATTTGCGCTTACTGCAGGAACAGGAATCTGACCCGGCTGAAAAGCTCTATACTTCTGCCAAGGAAGATGCCGCCGGTGCCCCCGATGGTCTGAGAGACACCATTTATCTTTTTCCCACCTGGACTTACGGCGGGGAGATAACCGGTCAGCAGGTGCGGCTGGACTTGGCCACCGCTAAGCTGCACTTACTACAAAAACACTATCCTAGCAGCTCCTGGAGCAGTTTTGCCACGTTGGATTTGGCAAACTATTATTATGCGCTGGGTGATTATGAACAGGCTGAAAAGTATGCTCAGGCTGCAGACAATAATCTGCTTTTAGCCCGGATTGCTCTAGACCGGGGTGATTATCAGCGTGCCCTGCAAATAACGGGTAAAAGCCTGTCGGCTGAAGCCAACCCTGATTTAGAACTGCTGTATGCACAAGGCAGGGCACTGCTGGGTTTGAGACAGTGGGAGAAAGCAGCAGATTTATTTGCCTCCTTACCGGTTAAAGCAGAGAAAATGTTTGCAGGATTTGCAGAAGATGAGCAGCTGGTTCATGATAATGCTGCTTACTGGGAACAAATTGCCACACATAATTTGGAGCGGATCGCCGGCCTGCAGGATAGTGAGGGTATGGGACACATTAGCGGGCGTGTACTGTTGGGCGAAAAACCGCTGTCCGGGGTGCGGGTATATTTAGTTGACAATACTGTGCCCAAAAGCTGGTCCAGTTCCAGCGAAATAAAGACGATGCGGCAGGTTGTCAGCGGAGCTGATGGTACTTTCCGTTTTGCTCATGTCCTGCCCGGCAGCTATGCTTTAGGAGCTGCTGTAGAGCTGGCGGCGATAGAAGGATATACACTGCAGCAGCAGGAATTTACGCTGGCTGGTGGCCGCACCGTGACACAAGATCTGCGTTTTGTGGAAGTGGCCGCACCGGAAAAACCCCTGGGGGGGCAGGAAGTAGACGATGAGGTAGAATTTCGCTGGCAGGCAGTGGAAGGTGCAGCCTATTATAATTTGTGGGTCACCGCTGTTGTTGACCAAGGCGCTGTGGTTAGTACTGTCTTGCGGCCCAGGATCACCACTAATTTCATACGCATTGACCTCACCGAAGAACTAAAGAAGTCGCCCTTTTATCCAAGTTATGGTTATGACGGTGAGCTGCTGAACCCCCACCTGCTGTTTGGTCAGCTCT
>JAAYKP010000145.1 GCA_012522335.1 Bacillota bacterium | reverse complement strand
CAAAAAAGATAACAGCAGCAATCGCAGCCGGGACTAACGCTGCCAGAACATCTACCATTACACTTTTTATCGTCTCCGGCGACTTAAGGTGCGGCGCCGGTGAAACTACTAATTGCTTATCCATTAGGGTATCCCTCCTTTACTATTACTGCTTACTTAGCTGCGGCAGCCCGTCTTTTGGCCGCAATCTCAGCTTTGCCTATCCGGATCCACTGAGTAAGGGGCCTTTTCGCCGGACAGATGTAGGAACAACAGCCACACTCAATGCAGTCCAGAGCACGATAAGTTTCTGCCAGTTCATACATGCCCTGCTCTACACTGGAGCCAATAAAGATCGGCATAATGCTTACAGGACAAACCTCGACACATTTGGCACATTTTATACAGGGATGAATTTCATCCAGTTCAACTTCTTTTTCTGTCAGGCACAGAATGCCGGAGGTTCCTTTGGTAACGGGTAAGTTTTCCGGGCTTTCCTGGGCCAGACCCATCATCGGTCCACCCATAATCAGCTTCCGCAGATCAGCGGCAAACCCACCGCATTCCTCAACTACCTGTGTCACCGGTGTGCCTACACGCACCAACATATTCTTGGGCTCTTTTACGCCGGCGCCGGTGATTGTGACAATGCGCTCAATGGAGGGTCTGCCAAAACGTACTGCCTCAGCAATGGCGATACAGGTGCCAACATTTTGTACTATGCAGCCAACGGCAGCAGGCAAACCGCCGGAGGGCACCTCGCGCCCGGTTAAAACCGTAATTAATTGTTTCTCTGCCCCTTGTGGATATTTAGTATGCAGGGCAAAAACTTCAATCCCAGGTTCACCGGCAGCAGCCTCCTGCATGACGGCAATGGCATCGGGCTTATTGTCTTCAATACCGATATAACCTTTGGCAGCATCTACAGCCTTCATAATCAATTTAAGACCCACGATGATATCTTCTGCCCGCTCCAGCATGGCCCGATGATCTGCCGTTAAATACGGTTCACATTCTGCCGCGTTAACCAGCACATATTCAATCTTTTGCTCGGCAGGCGGCGATAACTTGACATGCGTAGGGAAGGTCGCGCCGCCCATCCCTACGATTCCGGCCTCACGCACAATCTTTTTTATTTCGTCGGCTGTCAGCTGCTCCCAGTTTTCATTAGGCTTAACATTTTCATGCCAGGTATCCTGAAAATCATTTTCAATATATACAGCATCGACAGTTCGCCCCAAAGCAGTATTACAAGGAGCTATTTTTACTACTTTCCCGGAAACACTGGCGTGTACAGGAGCCGAAATAAAACCGTCACTGTCACCGATTTTTTGCCCCATCTTCACTTCGTCACCGACAGCCACCAGTGGTTCACAGGGAGCACCGATATGCTGTGACAGCGGGATTACCGCTACTGCAGGGGGCTTGGCCGGAACAACAGCCTTCTTTTCCGTGAGACTTTTAAAATCTCCGGGATGAACGCCTCCCTTAAAAGTTTTTACGCTCATGTGTCAATTCACCCCTTAATGATAATTAAAAAATATAAAATAAAGGCCTAATCATAAATCTATTCGAGAAGTACAAGAAGAATCCTGCCCTACCATAAGATTTAATTATAGCAGGTTCTCCAGTCCTGTCTGACCTGCTTACCAGTTATTCTGTTTGTATCCCCCCGGGATCATACCTGGGTTTTTTCCATGTCCCACCGTTTTGCCTCAGTGCACGACAGCTGCCACACAGCTGCAGAGAAAAAAGAAAGGGGGGATTTGCCATCCCCTTTTCTTTATTAAACTTTCCTGATTGTTTTATTTATAAATCTCTTTCAGGACTTCGCGTGCTTCACTGATTGTGTACAAAGAACCGGAAACACATAACGCCTCATCCGGCTGTGTCAGCGCTACAGCCCGCTGTACCGCATCCTGGATTTTTGGCAGCACTTCCACAGGGGCATCACCGGCAAACTTTTTCGCCAGCTCTGCCACCACGTAAGGATCAGCTGCACGGGGGTTATTCGGTGTGGTAACAATAACACCTGCTTTAGCCAGCGGCACTATAACGCCAATAATCTCCTCCACCGCTTTATCCCCCAGGATACCAACAACTAAACGCAGTTTCCTATCACCCAACAGCTCCAGCAGCGCTGCACGCAGCGCTAAAACACCGTCAGGATTATGAGCCCCATCAACAATTACTAAGGGCTGCTGCGAAAATACTTCTAAGCGGCCCGGCCAGGTTGTTTTGCTCAGCCCCTCACGCACAGCAGCTTCGTTAAAAGGTATTGGCATTAATTCCCGGGCAGCAATCGCTACCGCAGCATTGCGAGCCTGATGACGTCCTAACAGCTTAACCTGTAAATCAGACAGCCGGTGCCAGGGGCTTTGATAGTTAAAGGTCAGACCTGCCAAGGAAGATGCTGTTACTTCTTCCGTAAACTCGTGGCCTAAAGCATAAAGCCGGGACTGCCGTTCAGCTGCCGCTTCCCGAAAAACGGCCAGTGCTTCTTCCTTTTCTGTGCCTGTAACTACAGGGATCCCTGGTTTAATAATGCCGGCTTTTTCACGGGCAATAGCCGCAATCGTACCGCCTAAGACATCTGTATGGTCTAAAGCAATATTGGTGATTACTGACACAGCAGGGGTAATGACGTTTGTCGCATCAAGCCGTCCCCCCAAACCGACTTCTACCACTACCCAGTCCGGTTGATGTTGAGCATAGTAGGTAAAAGCCAGCGCCGTAACCACTTCAAATTCCGTAGGCTGTCCGATCTCTGACGCTGCCAGCTCCTCCACGGCCCACTTTACCTGCCTGACCAGCTCTACCAGTTCATCTTCTGCTATATCCTGGCCGTTAAGCGCCATCCGATTCGTAAAAGCTTCAATGTAAGGCGATGTGTAAAGTCCTACGCTTAAACCTTCGGCCTGCAGAATTTGCGCTAAAAAAGCTGATGTGGAACCTTTGCCGTTGGTGCCGGCAACATGAACACTACGAAATTTGTGCTGCGGGTTTCCCAACAGCTCCATCAACTTTGTCATGCGTGTCAAACCCAGGTTGGAGCCAAAACGGTACAGCCCATGAATCCAGTTTAACGCATCTTCATACTTCATTACCCTTGCCTCCGTCTTAGCGCAAACTGAGAATCCGCTCACGGATCTTGTCGCGCTGTAATCTATAACTCTCGGCTTTAGCCCGTTCTGCTGCTACCACCTGCTGCGGAGCTTTAGCCAAAAAGCCCTGATTGTTAAGTTTTCCTTCAGCACGCGCAACTTCAGCTTCTAACTTTTGCAATTCTTTTTCCAAACGTTTTATTTCCTGTTCAATATCGATGAGGCCCTGCAAAGGCAGATAAACTTCCAAATCACCTACTACCGCTGCCAGCGCCTGTTTGGGCTGCTCCGGCAGTTCCCGCAGCACAGTTAGCTTTTCTAAACCTGCCAGTTTTTGCAAAACTGCTTCCCCGGCAGCCAAAGTCTGCAGCGAGGACTCACTGTCAGCCTTAATTATTACCTGCACCTTTTTCCCGGGCGGCAGCTGCACTTCACTGCGCAGATAGCGAACGGTGCGGGTCACCTCCATGACAGTAACCATTCTGTCATGGGCGTCAGGAAACTCCAACGCCGGGTCATAAGTGGGCCAGGGGGCCAGCATAATCGTTTCACCGCTGTGCGGCAGCTTCTGCCAGATCTCCTCGGTAATAAAGGGCATAAAAGGATGCAGCAGCCGCAGTGTACGCTCCAGAACATAAGTCAGCACCGCACGTACTGTATCTTTTTCTGCCTCTGTCCGGGCAGCATAAAGAGGAATTTTGGCCAGTTCAATATACCAGTCGCAAAAGTCGCTCCAGAGGAACTCATAAATGGTGCGGGCAGCTTCACCCAGTTCGTACGCATCCAACAGACGGTTAACTTCACCCACAGTTTGGTTATAGCGATGCAGCAGCCAACGCTCCGCATCGGTTAAGGCAGTCAGGTCTAACTCTGTCGGCGCAGACTTCCCTAAATTCATCAGCACAAAACGGGAAGCATTCCAAATTTTATTAGCAAAGTTACGGCTGTTGTCTACACTTTCCTGACGGAAACGCTGATCATTTCCGGGAGCCTGTCCGGTAATCAGAGTAAAACGCAGTGTATCAGCACCATACTGCTCGATAATTTCCAGGGGGTCGATGCCGTTTCCCAATGATTTGCTCATTTTTCGACCCTGTGCATCACGGACCAGACCATGAATATAGACAGTATGGAACGGTTTTTCCCGCATAAATTCCAGTCCCATAAAAATCATGCGGGCCACCCAAAAGTAAATAATATCATAGCCGGTAACTAAAACATCTGTGGGGTAATAATGGGCTAAATCCGCCGTTTCAGCCGGCCAGCCTAAAGTAGAAAAGGGCCAGAGGGCAGACGAAAACCAGGTGTCGAGAACATCTTCATCCTGATGTAAAGCTTTACCGCCGCAGTGCGGGCAGACCTGCGGCTCTTCCAGCGCCACAATTGTCTCACCGCACTCACAATACCAGGCAGGAATACGATGACCCCACCAAATCTGACGGGAGATACACCAATCGCGAATATTTTCTACCCAGTTGAGGTAAATCTTAGTAAATCGCTCAGGCACAAACTGTATGTCCCCATTTTTCACCGCTTGAATTGCCGGCTCTGCCAGAGGCTTCATCCTGACAAACCATTGTTTTGACAAAAGGGGCTCAATCACAGTATGACAGCGCTGGCAGTGACCTACGGCATGCTGATGTTCTTCTGTCCGCAGGAGCACACCTGCTGCCGCTAAATCAGTCACCACCTGCTTTCTGGCTTCATAACGGTCTAAACCGGCATATTTACCGGCTGCTTCTGTCATCGTGCCATCTTCGGCAATTACCACTACGGAAGGCAGTTGATGGCGTTGGGCAATGGCAAAATCATTGGGATCGTGAGCCGGCGTGACTTTCACGGCACCGCTGCCAAATTCCTGATCAACATAGTCATCAGCAATAATGGGGATTTTCCTGTTCATTAAGGGCAGCAGCACTTCTTTACCGATTAAAGTCTGATAGCGTGTATCCTGTGGATGTACAGCCACAGCTGTATCACCTAACATTGTCTCCGGACGGGTAGTCGCCACCACCACATAACCCTCGCCGTCTACCAAAGGATAGCGTATATAGGTTAAAGTGCCCTCTGTTTCTTCATGCTCCACTTCAATATCAGAGAGGGCGGTGTGACAGCGCGGGCACCAGTTAATAATGTAGTTGCTGCGGTAAATTAAACCTTTATTATAGAGCGACACAAAAACCTGACGTACTGCTTCTGAACAACCCTCATCCATGGTAAAGCGCTCCCGTGACCAGTCACAGGAAACACCTAATTTATACAGCTGACTAATGATGCGCTGATGATAATCCTCTTTCCACTGCCAGACTCTCTCAATAAATTTTTCACGACCTAAATCATAACGAGTTAACCCTTCTGCTGCTAAGTGCTCTTCCACTTTAATCTGTGTGGCGATGCCGGCATGATCTGTACCCGGCAGCCATAAAGTATCAAAACCCTGCATCCGTTTGCGGCGAATCAGGATGTCCTGAATAGTATTATCTAAAGCATGTCCCATATGTAAAGAGCCCGTGACATTTGGCGGCGGGATAACAATGGTAAAGGTCTCCTTACTGCAGTCACGCGGTGCTTTAAAATAATCCTGCTGCAGCCATGCCTGATAAAGCCGCTCCTCCACTTCAGCAGGATTATACACAGGGGCAAGGTTTTTATCCGTCATTAATAGACCTCCTCACTAACAAACGCCCTCAATTCTGGCTCTTTTATCACTATAATAGATGGCAGTTTTGATGTCAAGAAAGGTAGAAACAAAACAGGGGCAGATCGATTCTACCCCTGCTGCAGTACATATTGACCTATTACCCGCCACAGTTCTTCTTTCCCCTGGCCTGTTTGTGAAGAATAGAAAATCACCGGTCCTTGTGGTCCCAGCCCTAATCCTGTCCGTATCTGCTGCAGCTGCTTCTGCCACCGACCGCGCGTAATTTTATCAACTTTCGTTGCCACAATGACTGTCGGTAAGTTTGAGTAAGTTAACCATTGGTACATCTGCAGGTCGTCCGCTGTCGGAGGATGTCTGACGTCCACCAACTGCACCACCAGCTTGAGTGGTTCACGCTGCGCCAAATAGTCTTCAATGATCTCTCCCCACTGCCGCTTCATCTCCCGGGAGACACGGGCATAACCATAACCGGGCAGGTCGACAAAATAAAAACTTTTATTGATTAAAAAGAAATTTATCAAACGTGTTTTACCGGGACTGCTGCTGGTTAAAGCCAATTTTTTGCGATTAAGCAGTGAGTTTAATAAGGAAGATTTGCCCACATTAGACCGGCCGACAAAAGCTACCTCCGGCAGCCCCGTTTGCGGAAATTGCGCTTCTTTAACGGCACTAATAATAAACTCCGCCGTCTTAATTTTCATCCTCGGTAACCTCAACTGCCTCCGTCTCAGGAGCAGGGGCTAAAGCCAGTTCTAAAACCTGATCCAAAAGTTCTACAGGGATTAGCTCCAAACGACGGCGTACATTCTTTGGTATTTCGGAAATATCCTTTTTGTTGTCTGCAGGCAGAATAACTGTTTTAATACCGGCCCGGTGGGCAGCCAAGACTTTTTCTTTTAACCCGCCGATGGGTAACACCCGGCCGCGCAGGGTTATTTCACCGGTCATCGCCACACTGCTTTTATACGGACGCTTAGTTAAAGCTGAAACTAAAGCGGTGGCCATGGTAATGCCTGCCGACGGTCCGTCCTTGGGAATAGCCCCTTCCGGTATATGAATATGAATATCGTATTTTTCATGAAAATCTTCATCTATATTTAATTCCTTAGCGCGGGACCGGATATAAGATAAACCGGCCTGCGCTGATTCCCGCATCACATCGCCCAGCTTACCTGTCAGCAGCAGTTTCCCTTTACCCTTCATTAGTGTGACTTCAATAATTAGTGTATCACCGCCGGCTTCTGTCCAGGCCAGTCCGGTAGCAATGCCCACCTCATCATCCGTTTCCGCCAGACCGTAACGAAAGCGCGGCACACCCAGGTATTTATGCAGGTTCTGCGCCGTTATAGCTGACTTAAGTTTATTGTCACGCACTACATCTTTCGCTACTTTGCGGCAGAGGGTGGCAATTTGCCTTTCCAAATCCCTCACCCCGGCCTCGCGGGTATACTGGCGGATCACTTTGCGGATTGTTTTCTCAGAAATTGAGATGTTTTCTTTGGACAAGCCATTTTCCTTAATCTGTTTGGGCAAAAGATAGCGTTTGGCTATCTGCAGTTTGTCTTCCTCTGTATAGCCAGGCAGGTAAATAGTCTCCATTCTGTCGAGTAAGGGCCGGGGAATATTATAAAGGTTGTTAGCCGTAGTAATAAACATTACATGCGACAGGTCAAAGGGCATTTCCAGATAGTGATCGGAAAAGGCATTATTTTGCTCCGGATCTAAAACCTCTAAGAGGGCAGCGGAAGGATCACCGCGGAAATCTGTAGACATTTTGTCAATTTCATCTAATAAAAAGACCGGGTTTTTAGATTTTGCCTGCCGCATTGCCTGGATAATACGACCGGGCAGCGCCCCGACATAAGTGCGCCGGTGGCCGCGAATCTCCGCCTCATCACGGACACCGCCTAAAGAAAGACGCACAAAATTCCTCCCCAAAGCACGGGCAACGGAACGAGCCAGGGAAGTCTTTCCTACCCCCGGCGGACCGACAAGACATAAGATGGGTCCCTTAATTTTCTGCGTCAGCTGGCGTACGGCAAGATATTCGATGATCCGCTCCTTAACTTTCTCCAAACCATAGTGGTCTTCATCCAAAATTTTTTCCGCTTTTACTAAATCCAGACGATCTTCAGTCTGTATCGTCCAGGGTAAAGCCAAGATCCAATCCAGATAAGTCCGTATCACTACAGCCTCTGCTGCTGCCGGCTGCATTTTTTCTAAGCGCTCCACTTCCTTCAGTGCCTTTTCCTCAACTTCTTCCGGCAGCTGCGCTTCACTTATTTTTTCCCGGTATTCATCAGCTTCGGCCAGACGCTCATCCTTTTCTCCCAGTTCCTTTTGGATCGCCTTCAGCTGCTCGCGTAAGTAGTATTCCTTTTGTGTACGTTCCATCTGCTTACGCACGCGCAGGTTAATTTTACGCTCTACTTCCAGGATCTCCATTTCGTGGCTGAGAATATTGGAGAGCTTCTCCAGCCGCTCCGCCGGGGAAACAGCCTCTAAGATCTCCTGTTTCTGCTGGATTCTTAGTGTAAGATGCGAAGCAATCAGATCTGCCAAGCGACCCGGTTCTTCCACACTTGATACTGCTACCAGTGTTTCCGGTGGGATTTTTTTGCTCAGCTTAATATACTGCTCAAACTGATAAATCACACTGCGCATCAATGCTTCTATTTCTACACTTTTTGTATCATCTTCGGCAACTTCCTCCGCTTCTGCCAGCAGATAAGGATCCTCACCTATTAATGACTGAACTTTCGCCCGTGACAATCCTTCTACCAGCACCCTAATGGTTCCACCGGGCAGCTTCAACATTTGCTTGATTTGAGCGATTGTTCCCATCGTATAAATATCGTCAGGTGTCGGATCATCAATCTTGGCTTCTTTTTGGGCGACCAAAAGAATTTTATTATCTTCAATCATCGCCTGCTCTAAAGCGTTCACAGAACGCTCCCTTCCCACATCCAAATGCAGCACCATATTGGGGAAAACGAGAATTCCACGCAAGGGCAGAAGCGGTATTTGTTTTGTATCGTTGGCCATTTAGCTCTGCCTCCATTTCACATATAGTTACATCAGTAGTCGTATTCGCTAAAGTTGTTTGAATTCCTTTTTAATCAACCTACTTTCCACATCTAACCAGCCGCCCGTCTACAGCCGGTTAAACAGAGGAGGCCGATAATACCTGTGCCGGTGCCTGGCGTGCAGGCTGAGCGGGACGGCACAGGGCATGATCCAGAACTTCACGTAAATTCTCCACCGGGACCACTTCCACCTCAGGCAGTCCGGCAAACATCTTTTGCCAATTATCCTTTGGGATAAGAACTTTCGTGGCACCGGCCTGACGCGCTGCCTCCACTTTGCAGACAACACCCCCCACCGGACGTACATAGCCCCGTACAGAGATTTCTCCTGTCATGGCCACCGTATTCAAAACAGGTGTATTAGTCAAAGCTGAATAGACGGCCGTCGCCACCGCAATCCCGGCTGAAGGTCCGTCAACAGGCGAGCCACTGGGAAAATTAACATGAATGTCATAATCGCGTGTATCAAGCTCTAAAAAATCACGCAGCACTGTCAGAACATTTTCCACAGAACCTTTGGCCATACTTTTACGTCGTATGATGCGCTGTCCCCCGCCCATTTCTTCTTCTTCCACTATACCGGTTACATGCACCTGCCCCTTTCCTGCCTGCACCTGGTGCACCGCTGCTTCGATCTCTAAAAGCATGCCCATATTCGGTCCATAAACAGCCAAACCATTGACATACCCTACCTGCGGCCGGAGAGGGATCTTAACTTCCGGTCGTGGCGACATTTGACTGGCATTAATCACCCATTCCACATCGTCTGCGGTAATTTCCTGTGTCACTTTATCACAAATAGCCAGACCGGCAGCAATTTGTACGGTGTTTACAGCTTCACGGCCATTTTTTGCGTATTTTGTGATTAAGTCAAGAGCCGCTTTTTCCAGGGTAAAGTTTATCTTTTGGGCGCTGTTGGCAGCAACTACGGCAATTTCATGGGGGAAAAGCCCGCGGAAAAAAATTTCCAGGCAGCGTGAGCGAATAGCCGGAGGAATTTCATCCGGTGTTCGGGTGGTAGCCCCAATCAAACGAAAATCTGCCGGCAGACCATTTTGAAAGATTTCGTGTATATGCGGTGGTATATTTTTATCCTCGGCATTGTAGTAAGCACTTTCTAAAAACACTTTGCGATCTTCCAGCACTTTGAGCAGTTTATTCATTTGTGTAGGGTGGAGTTCGCCAATTTCATCAATAAATAAAATCCCACCATGCGCTTTACTGACTGCTCCTGCCTTGGGCTGCGGCACACCTGCCATACCAAGAGGCCCGGCACCCTGATAAATAGGATCATGAACAGTACCGATTAAAGGATCGGCAATGCCCCGCTCATCAAAACGAGCCGTTGTAGCATCCAGCTCCACAAATTTAGCATCAGGACCAAAGGGTGAAGCAGGGTTTTTCTTCGCCTCTTCCAGCACCAGCCTTGCGGCTGCTGTCTTGCCAACACCGGGAGGGCCATAAATAATAACATGCTGTGGATTTGGTCCGCATAAAGCTGCCCGCAGAGCTTTGACGCCCTCTTCCTGGCCCACAATTTCAGTAAAAGAGGTCGGCCGGGTTTTTTCTGACAAAGGTTCCGTCAGTGAAATCTCGCGCATTTTTCTTAACTGATCCATTTCCTTGTAAGATTCCTGTTTGACGGCAACTTTATTAGAACGCTGCGAGCGCAGTAAACTCCAAAAATAGATCCCAACCACAATGGCAATAATGATTTGCACAACACCAATAATCGGCGCTAAATGTGACATGCTGTTCCCCCCTTGGTACATTAAACTACTGCTGATAGTATAACCCCAAGCAAAGGGAAAAAAACGCAGGCCACTGACTAGCTTGACAAAAGTTTGTCACAAACAGTAAAACTGCCAACATCAGGTTAGCAGTTTTACACAGTCTATGCTGATTCTTCTTTTTTCTTTTTTCGTTTATCAACCGTCACGAGAATTGGTTTGTCTTGACTGGTAACAACCTCTTTCGTGATGATGCATTTACTAATACCCTCAAATGTTGGCAGTTCATACATTACATCCAGAAGAATGCCTTCTAAAATGGAACGCAGTCCTCTGGCACCCGTTTCCCGGTTAATCGCTTCTTCCGCAATGACTTCTAAAGTACCCTCTTTGAATTCCAGGGCTACATTATCCATCTCAAACAAGCGCTGATACTGTTTGATTAGTGCATTGCGCGGCTCTGTTAAAATGCGTATTAAAGCATTTTTGTCCAGAGCGTCCAAAGTTGCCACTACGGGCACACGACCGACGAACTCGGGAATTAAGCCAAATTTGGTCAAATCCTGTGGCAGAACCTGGCGCAAAATCTCACCAATATTCTTTTCTGTCTTGCCGGAGATTTCGGCGCCAAAGCCTATGCCTTTATTACCGATTCTCTTTTGAATAATCTTTTCCAGACCATCAAAGGCGCCGCCGCAGATAAAGAGAATGTTAGTAGTATCTATCTGCATAAATTCCTGATGCGGATGCTTCCGCCCACCCTGTGGCGGCACACTGGCTATAGTTCCCTCTAAAATTTTCAGCAGAGCCTGCTGCACACCTTCACCAGAAACATCTCTGGTAATGGAAGGGTTATCAGTCTTGCGTGCAACCTTGTCAATCTCATCAATGTAGACAATACCCTTTTCTGCCTTTTCTAAATCATAATCAGCAGCCTGTATTAGCTTGAGTAAAATATTTTCTACATCTTCACCTACATAACCGGCCTCAGTTAATGATGTGGCATCAGCAATGGCAAAAGGTACATTGAGAATGCGGGCTAAGGTTTGCGCCAGTAAAGTTTTTCCGACCCCGGTAGGACCAATCAACAGGATATTACTTTTTTGAATTTCTACATCATCAGGTTTTTGTTCTGCATTAATACGCTTGTAGTGATTATAGACGGAAACTGCCAAGATTTTCTTGGCTTCATCCTGCCCAATTACATATTGGTCAAGAATTTCCTTAATCTCGGTAGGGCGGGGTAAATCAATTAAATCGAGCTCCATTTCCTCGGAAAGCTCTTCGTCAATAATCTCGTTACATAATTCGATGCACTCATCACAGATGTATACACCGGGTCCCGCTACAAGTTTGCGTACCTGCTCTTGGGTTTTGCCGCAAAAGGAACATTTTAACTGCCCCTTTTCATCATTAAACTTAAACATAAATGTACCTCCTAGAGGAGTCTAGCGTTTTTGCAGTACGCCATCAATTAGTCCATACTCTTTTGCCTGTTCGGCTGACATAAAGTTATCGCGGTCCGTGTCACGAGCAATTTGCTCAATTGGTTTACCGGAATGCTTAGCCAGAATTTCATTTAGTTTTTCCCTAATGCGCAATATCTCCCGTGCATGAATCTCAATATCTACAGCCTGACCTTGCGCTCCGCCCAGCGGTTGGTGAATCATGACGCGGGAATTGGGCAGAGCATAGCGTTTGCCTTCTGCTCCTGCAGCCAGCAAAACTGCCCCCATACTGGCGGCCAAACCAACACAAATAGTTGAAACATCAGGTTTGATATACTGCATAGTATCATATATGGCTAAACCTGAATACACAGAACCACCGGGAGAGTTGATATAGAGATTAATATCTTTATCCGGGTCTTCTGATTCTAAAAACAAAAGCTGAGCGATTACTAAATTAGCTACGGTGTCATCAATGGCACTGCCAATAAAAATAATACGGTCTTTCAATAACCTTGAATAAATATCATAAGCACGTTCTCCGCGATTCGTTTGCTCAACAACCATCGGTACCAGACTCATAATATCCCTCCTACGCCTCTGTTTGAGCAGGTGCAGTTTCGGTTGTTACCTGTGCTTCTGCGACTAAGAAATCAATTGCTTTGCGGAATTGTATCTCCTGGCGGATGACATCCAACTGCCCCTGTGCGGCAAAATAGTTCCTGATAGTTTCCGCATTTTGTCCGTAACTTTCGGCGAATTTGTTAATACGCTCATCTAATTCTTCATCTGCCGCTGTAATTCCTTCTTTAGTGATAATGGCATCCAGCACCAAATTCGCTTTAACACGTTTTTCCGCTTCTGCTCGCTGCTCTTCTCGCATTTCCGCAAGTTCTTTATTGGTCAATTCCAGGTATTTTTCCAGTGTTAGGCCCTGCATCCGCAAGAATTGCTCCATTTCAGCAAGCTGCCGGTCAATTTCACGTTCTACCAGTACTTGCGGTAAAGAAAAATCAGCAGTAGCTGCGGCGACTTTTTCCACAACTTCATTTTCCAAGGCAGTCTGAGCCCGATCTTCTTCCTGTTGTTTCAGCTTATTCATAATGTCTTCTTTTAATTCGGCCAGAGTATCGAATTCGGATACTTCCTGAGCGAACGCATCATCAAGCTCGGGCAGATTTCTTCTTTTTATTTCATTAACTATTACTTTAAAAACAGCAGGCTTGCCGGCCAGAGCTTCTTGATGGTAATCATCGGGGAAAGTAACCTCCAGCTCTTTTTCCTCGCCCCGCTTCATCCCAATCATTTGTTCTTCAAAACCGGGAATCAACTGACCTGAACCAATCTCCAGCGAATAACCTTCAGCTGCTCCACCTTCAAAGGGCTCACCGTCCAGGTAACCTGTGAAGTCCATAACCACAATGTCACCATTTTCTACGGTCCCCTCTTCCACTGTTTCCAAGGTGGCATGCTGTCTCTGCAGCTGCTGCAGTCTATTTTCCAGATCTGTTTCCGTAATTTCCCGAAGCTGTTTTGTTACGGCAATGCCGCGGTACTCTCCGAGGGGCACCTCCGGTGTTACCTCCACGGTAGCTTTAAATATCAGCGTTTTGCCCTTTTCAAACTGCACCAGATCTATTTCAGGCTTGTCAAGGGTAGTTATGCCTGTTTCCTTAACTGCACTATCATATGCGTCCGGCACTAAATATTCCAGTGCATCTTCATAGAGAATCTCTACACCAAAGCGGCTTTCCAAGATAGGACGGGGCACTTTACCCTTACGGAACCCCGGCAAGCTTACAGTTTTCACAACTTTTCTGTATGCTTTTTCTAAAGCCTCGGCGACCTTCTCCTCAGGCACTTCAATTTCTAATACCACTTTACTGCCGTCTATTTTCTCCAGTTTTACCATGCCCTATGCTCCTTTAACCATATTTTATCGTATGCGAGTTATTACAGTGCAGTGAACGACATCAAAAGCATTTGTTCTGCGCTGCATTATAGCATATAATTTGTCAGCCTGCCAAGTATTTTACCATTAAATCAAAGAAAATTAAAGTAAATCAGGACAAACATCATAATTTCTTAAGCTAAATGAAATAATTGCCTTATTATACATATGTTCCTTAGGGTGTCACCCCTGCGGCGGACCGCGCTCCTAAGCCCGCAGGATTAAGGGGAAGTCCCCCATCCCCCT
The DNA here is from genome assembly GCA_012522335.1 of Bacillota bacterium. Taxonomy (GTDB): domain Bacteria; phylum Bacillota; class Dethiobacteria; order Dethiobacterales; family Dethiobacteraceae; genus UBA9865. Next base: position 41,810 of record JAAYKP010000145.1, on the reverse strand, counting down.
GCGGATAGGAACAAAAGTGACTCAAGGCTGATGTCATGTCCTCTCCGACAAAAAAAACGCCCTGTCAGGCGTCTTAGATGCAGTTGGAGCGGAAAACGGGATTCGAACCCGCGGCCCTCGCCTTGGCAAGGCGATGCTCTACCACTGAGCTATTTCCGCTTATATCATGGTGCGGGCGGAGGGACTTGAACCCCCAAGGGAAAACCCACTAGATCCTAAGTCTAGCGCGTGTGCCAATTTCGCCACGCCCGCGTTAAATTTTAATTTGGGGTGGATGATGGGACTCGAACCCACGGCCCCCAGAGCCACAATCTGGTGCTCTAACCAGCTGAGCTACACCCACCACAATATACATTATCACATCGGATCCAGAAACTGTGCCTGCATCCGGCACTCTGACCTCCGACATCTAACATCTGGCACGCCTGGTAGGATTCGAACCTACGACCCACGGATTAGAAGTCCGTTGCTCTATCCCCTGAGCTACAGGCGTATGCTAAAATAGTATAATCGATTTTACGCTTAAAATCAAGAGGTAGAAGATGGAGCGGGTGATGGGAATCGAACCCACGTAACTGGCTTGGAAGGCCAGCGCTCTACCATTGAGCTACACCCGCAAAGAAGCTGGTCGGGGCGACAGGATTTGAACCTGCGACCCCTTGGTCCCAAACCAAGTGCGCTACCAAACTGCGCCACACCCCGACGCTGCAAAGATCAGTATACCAGATTAGGCAGTCACTTGTCAAAGGGAATATCTGCATTTTTTTATTAACTCGACTAAGATGTATTTCAAGACGCCGGCTTTACTTTTCTGCCTGCAGCAGTTCCTGCAGTATCACTCGCGCTGCGGCCATGGCCCGGGCACGATGACTGATTTTATTCTTGACTGCGGGAGGCATCTCCGCAAAAGTCTGTCCTACTGCAGGTACAAAAAACAAAGGATCATAACCAAAACCACCGCTGCCTGCAGGTCTTTCAGCAATTAAACCTTCACAAATGCCTTCCACAAAAATTGTTTTCTCTCCAGGTCTGGCCAGGGCAATTACAGAGCGAAAACGCGCCGTCCGCTCCGGCAGGGGCACATGGCGCAGTTCTGCCAGCAGCCGCGCATTATTCTCCTGATCTGCAGCCCCGGGTCCGGCAAAGCGGGCAGAATAGATACCCGGGCGACCGCCCAAGGCATCTACTTCTAAGCCTGAATCATCTGCCAGCGTTAAGAGACCTGTCTGCCGGGCGACAGCTTCAGCCTTAAGCGCAGCATTATCTGCAAAACTGCTGCCTGTCTCGGCAATTTCACCTATGGCAGGATAATCACTTAAGGAGGTAACGGTGAGCGGTAAATCTGCCAGTAAGGTCTTAAACTCCCTCAGTTTACCCTGATTTTTTGTCGCAATTACTATCTTCATTTTCCCTACCGGTAAAAATTTCCTTTTGTATGGCTACAATCTGCTCAATCCCACGGGCGGCCAAATCAAGCATTTGCTGCAGTTGCTGACGCGTAAAGGGTGCTCCTTCAGCCGTTCCCTGCACTTCTACCAGTTTCCCGCTGCCCGTCATCACTATATTCATATCTACTTCAGCCCTGCTGTCTTCACTGTAAGCCAAATCAAGATACAGTTCCTGATCCACAATACCTACACTAGTTGCTGCCAGATAATCCAGAATAGGCAGTTCCGCCAGTGTTCCTGCTGACACTAGTTTTGTCAGTGCTAACCGCAGTGCCACATAAGCGCCGCTAATTGACGCCGTTCTTGTGCCGCCGTCTGCTTGGATCACATCACAATCCAGCCAGACTGTACGTTCACCCAGAGCATTTAAATCAACAACTGAACGCAGGGTACGTCCGATCAGACGCTGAATCTCCGAGCTGCGGCCGGAAATTTTACCCCGTTCCCGCTGGGTACGAACCTCTGTTGCCCGCGGCAGCATGGCATATTCTGCCGTTACCCAGCCTTGATTTGTGCCCCGTAAGAAGGGCGGCACTTTTTCTTCGACTGAAGCTGTACAGATAACTTTTGTCTCCCCAAGTTCGATCAGCACCGATCCTTCCGGAGCCTTAAGATAATGGGGTGTAATAATCAGCGGGCGCATTTGTGTAGGTTGGCGTCCATCTATTCTCATAAAGGAACCTCCGTCTTTCACTATTAATTAACCTGCATTTTATCATTATAGCTGTTTATGATGAATTTTACAATTCAGTCCCCTATCTTTCTTACTGCACGAGATTCCATTGTTTTGGCCGGCCGAAGGCAGGAGGAAAGCTCACTTCCGCTCCAAAATCAGGCGGCCGGTTATTAATCAGCACCGTAACTTCAGTAATGCCATGGATTTCCGTAAAGGTCAGGGCCAGCTGCTGACGCAGTCTGTCTGCTGCTAACTGTGTAATGCCGGCAGGCAGCTCCCCGGACAGACGGAGCACCACTCTATTTCCTTCCGCCGTTATCTCCTCTACTGATAAACCATTTGGTATAGCAGTAAAAAGTGTCTCTCCCTGCTGCGGACCGCGCAGCAATTCCTCGGCAATGACCGTCAGCAGTTCCCCTGTTTTCTCCACCACCCGTGTAACCGGTACAAAAAAAGTACGGTCTCCCACTTCATGCAGAAAATAAAGGGTGACAAACTGTGCCGCGGCAAAATCACCTGCGGCGGTTTCCGGATTCAGGCCAAACTGACGGGTATAAGGTGCAGCGGCAGCCTTATTATCCGACAGCTGCAGCTGCTGTCCCTCACAAAAGATCTCAACAGCGTCAATGGTGGGAAATTCAGTTAAAGTATAAATAAGTCCGTTGATTATCTGCTGTTCCTGTTCCGCTGGATAGTTTAAAAACTCTTTGCTGAAATCAACACGGGCTACACCCTCCCGCAGCGAAAGCCCCAACACGGAAGTTCCCGCCGGCAGCAGGGGAGCAAAGTCGGTAGCAGCTTCCGGCAGCAAACTGCCCTCTGTACAATACTTAATTGCAGCTTTGGCAATACCTGTTTCCCACGGTATATAGACGCGCAGGGGAAGCAGGTACCGGCGTGTCTGTTCAGGCAAATATAGTATAGTTTCCCGCACATTTGGCTGCCGCTGCGGTGGTGTCTCGGGCAGCATGTCCGCTGCCGGCTCAGGGGTATCTTTTTTTACCGGTAGCATTGAGCAGCCGCTGATAAAAATAAGCAGCAGCAGCAAGAGTATAATCCCTGTACGCATGGTCTCCTCCTGTTCATGTTTTTACTGCAATGTATGAACATGACAGGAAAGATATGCCGGCTTCAGGGGAGGATAACCTGGTAAGCTTCCGGCCGATAGTCAAGCAGGGCTGCAGCTTGCTGCGTAAAAGAGTCAGGTTTGCCGCTGACAAAAAATCGATGCCGCGGCAGTTCACCGGCCTCATGTCTCAGCAATTGCTGCTGCGTTAATATGGCTTTCGCCTCCTGCGCCGTTTCAGCAGCCGATGAAATAAGCGTTACATCAGGTCCCATGACCTGGGCGATTACTTCCTCCATTAAAGGGTAGTGGGTACAGCCAAGGATTAAAGTATCTACACCGGCTTGCCGCAGGGGGTGCAAATATTTTTCCGCCACACAGACAGCCTCCGGGGTATTAACCAAATCATTTTCCACCAGCAGCACAAACAAGGGACAGGCTTGGGAGAAAACCTCCACGGTGGGATCAAGCGCCTGGAGTGATTTTTCATAAGCTTTACTGGCAATGGTACCGGGGGTACCGATTACACCGATTCTTTTCTTTCGTGTTTGGCGCAGGGCTGCCCGGGCACCCGGCTCAATCACGCCGATAATCGGCAGGTCATAAGTTTGCTGATAAGCAGGCAAACCGGCTGCTGTGGCCGTATTACAGGCCACAATCACCAGCTTAACATCCTGAGTCAACAGAAAGCGAATAATCTGACTGGCAAAGCTGCGCACTTCAGCCTGTGGACGCGGGCCATAAGGCATTCTTGCGGTATCGCCAAAATAGACAATCCGCTCTTGCGGCAGCTGTTTATGAATTTCACGCACAACGGTGAGGCCGCCGATCCCCGAATCCAACAAGGCAATGGCATGATTACACTTCATATGCTCCCTCCGCGTTTATTTGGCCTTAATCTTCCTAAAATAGCCGCCCAGAATTTTGCGTGTATCCATAATACTGACAAAAGCCTGCTTGTCAGCATTTTGAATCAGAGCAAGCAAATCAGGAATATCTTTACGCTTTAAAAGCACGTGTAAAATTTGATGTCTACCTGTTCGCCCGCTTCCTTCAATAATAGTTACCCCAAAACCTTCGGCGCGCAGTTGTTCTGCGATCTGCTGTGATTGCTCAAGGGAGATAACCTGGGCTGTCGCATAACCTAGGGCTAAACGTTCTTCTATAAAACCGCCTGTCAGGGTACCGACTGAGAAACCAAGTGCATAAGCTGCAACTAAAATGGGACTTTCCAGGCTGCCAATGACTCTGCTCAAAGCTAAAACGTAAATACTGACTTCGACAAAACCAATTACAGCGGCAGAAATGGAACGACCGCGCATAATCATTAATATTCTCACTGTGGAGAGCGTGACATCGCTTACCCTGGCAAAAAAAATAAACAGTGCATTAAGTAAAATACTCACTTCTTCAACCACCTGCTTAATTTTGTGTAAACCACCAAGCTGGCACCTTTTATTAGTTTGCACCGCCTGAAAAAATATATCAGCTGCCATCTGCTCCAACTTTCATGGCAACTCTTGCATAATATTAACAAATATTAATGGCTTCTGCCACTGTGGCAGCAGCATGGATCTGTAAGCCGGCCGTATTTTGTAAGCCGGCCAGGCTGAATTTAGGCACCACTGCCCTTTTAAAGCCCAGACGGGCACCTTCGTGCAGACGCTGCTCCAAATGGGGGATCCCGCGCACCTCACCGGCCAGGCCAATTTCCCCCAAAAACAGAAGGTCGCGTGCTGTCGGCCGGTCCCGGAAAGAACTGACTAAACTGGCGGCCACAGCCAGATCTATGGCCGGTTCAACCAGTCTTACCCCGCCCGCGGCATTGACAAAAACATCATAGTCCTGAATATGAATACCTACATGCCGCTCCAGCACTGCTAAAATTAAAGCCACACGGTTTAACTCTACCCCTGCAGCCGTACGCCGCGGATTACCAAAGCGGGTTGGTGTAACCAAGGCCTGGATTTCCACCAGCAGTGGACGTGTTCCTTCCATGGAAGCCGTCACTACAGAGCCGGCAGCATCAGGTAAGCGTTGGGAAAGCAGCCATTCCGAGGGGTTAGCCACCTCGCGCAGGCCGGCGGCACCCATTGTAAATAAACCAATTTCATGGGTAGAACCAAAGCGATTTTTTACGGCACGTAAAATGCGGTAAAGATGCTGCCGGTCTCCCTCAAAATAGAGTACACAATCCACCATATGCTCAAGCACCCGCGGTCCGGCAATTTGCCCCTCTTTGGTTACATGACCGATTAACAGCACCGCAATATTTTCCCTTTTGGCCAGACGCAGCAGCATGGCAGTAACCTCCTTAAGCTGGCTCACACTACCGGCAGCCGAGGATAGATTAGGACTATAGACTGTCTGCACAGAGTCAACAATCAGTACATCAGGCCGTACCTGACGCACCTGCTCCTCCAGCAGATTTAAATCTGTTTCCGCCAAGACCATTATGTGTTCACTATCTACACCCAGACGTTTAGCACGCAGCAAAAGCTGTGCCGGCGATTCTTCGCCGGCTATATAAAGCACCTGTTTGCCGGCACTGCCCAAACCCTGCGCTGCCTGCAGCACCAAAGTTGACTTGCCGATCCCCGGATCACCGCCAATCAGTACCAGAGAACCGGGAATTATCCCGCCTCCCAAGACGCGGTCCAACTCATGGCTTCCTGTTGTCAGGCGTTCTGTCTGTTCAGTTTCGTCCACAGCGGCCAAGGGCATTATTTTTGCCGCCGTCCGCGGCAGCACAGCGGTCTGCAGCGGCTGACGCACTTCCTCTGTCATTTGATTCCAAGCACCACAGCCGGGACACTTACCCAGCCACTTGGGCGCTTCATAACCGCACTCTAAACAATAAAAAACAGTCCTACTTCGTGCCAAGTTCTCCCTCCCCTTTCCCTTAGCCTATGTGATCAGCTCATAATCGTCAAGGCTAAATGAGGTGCTGACAACAGAATTATCTGCGGCTGCCCGGTTTCACCGCGGGAATTCCCTGCCTGCACAGGGGGCAGTCATCTGGATCATAGGAGGCAACATCAAGGCTGATTAAGGCCTGAAAAGGAACGCCAAAATCAACTTGGCCATTACTGCGATCGACCAGTGCGGCCACACCTACCACCTGACCGCCATGCTTACGTACCAGTTCTATTACTTCACGCACTGAACCGCCGGTTGTCACCACATCTTCCAGCACCAGCACCCGCTCTCCAGGCGCGATAGAGAAACCTCTGCGCAGTGCCATCACACCCTGCTGATCCCGCTCGGCAAAAATAGCGCGCGTTTTGCCTGCCCGTGCCGTTTCATAGGCAATTACTATCCCCCCTAAAGCAGGACCGATGCAGACATCAATTTTTTCTTCCTGAAAGGCTGCCGCCAGCGCCTGACAAAACTCTTCTGCATAATCAGGGTATTGAAAAACACGGGCACACTGCAGATAACGATCACTATGACGACCTGAGGTTAAAAGAAAATGCCCCTCCAGCAGAACACCTGTCTGCTGCAGTACCTCCAGCACTCTTTCTTTACTGATCATTATTTCACCTCCTTCCTGTTCGCAAGCTTACGCCTGCAGTTCCGCCAATAAACGCTTTGCTGCTTCCCGTGGTTCAGGGGCTGCCGTTAGCGGACGCCCAACCACCAAGTAATCTGCACCTTGAGTCAGCGCTTCCTGCGGCGTGACAATACGTACCTGATCATTGCCGGCAGCCCAGGCAGGACGAATGCCAGGGGTAACAATTAAAAAATCATTACCACAGGCTTGGCGGATCCAGGGTATTTCGCGGGCCGAAGCCACCACGCCGTCGAGGCCGGCTGCTTTGGTTAACCGGGCCAGTCTGGCCACCTGTTCCGGCAGAGGAGCCTGCACACCCAGCTCATCATGCAGTTCCGTTTCAGAAAGAGAAGTTAAAACCGTTACGGCAATAATTAACGGTGCCGGCACACCTAAAGCGGCAGCTTTCTCTTTGACTGCCTGTGCTGTTGCCTGCATCATTTTCCTGCCGCCGGCGGCATGTACGTTAAACATAAAAGCCCCTAAGCCTACTACTGCTTCTGCCGCCCGGGCGGTAGTGTTAGGAATATCGTGAAACTTTAAATCTAAAAAGACCTTACCACCGGCAGCAGCAATCTTTTTAACTATGTTTGGTCCCACGCTGTTGTATAGCTGCAGTCCCACTTTAAACGCCCCCACATAGTCCTGCAGGGCTTCAGTCAGTGCTAAAGCCTTAGCTTCAGAATCGACGTCAAGGGCAACAATTATTTTATTCTTCATCTCCCTGCTTCCTTTCACCATGATTAATTTTTTCCGGCTGCTTTGGCCAGTCCGATTAGCTCCTGTACTGACCGCAATTGATGACGCTTTAAATATTCACTTAATCCGGCGATTACTTCCGGACAGACAGTAGGATTAACAAAATTAGCCGTACCAATTGCTACTGCACTGGCGCCAGCCAAAAGAAATTCGACAGCATCCTCAGCGCAGCTGATGCCTCCCATACCAATTACAGGGATCTGTACAGCCTCAGTCACCTGCCACACCATGCGTAAGGCTACAGGTTTCACCGCCGGTCCGGACAATCCCCCTGTAAGATTGGCTAACACCGGACGTCTTTTTTCTGCATCAATGGCCATCCCGACTAAAGTATTAATCAAGGACAGGGCATCGGCTCCTGCACTTTCTGCTGCCTGTGCCACAGCAACTATATCAGTCACATTGGGAGATAGTTTTACGATTAAAGTCCTGTGTGTAGCCGAACGCAGCTTGTTGATCAGCTCCGCCACCACCTCCGGATCTGTGCCGAAAGCCAGCCCCCCCTGCTTTACGTTAGGGCAGGAAATATTAATCTCGTAGGCTGCTACCGTTGGCTCGTCCTCCAGAATTTCAATCACACGCTGATAGTCACTGCTGCTGTTGCCTGCCACGTTCACAATAACCGGTGTCCCGTAGCGAGCCAGCTGTCTTATTCTGTCTTTGGCAGCCACCACACCCGGATTTTGTAAACCGATGGCATTCAGTATGCCGGCAGCTGTTTCCGCTATCCGCACCGGTGCGTTGCCGAGACGCGGTTCTACCGTTGTCCCTTTCACAACAATGGCACCTAACTGGGATAAATCATAAAAGGCTGCGTACTCTTCGCCGTAGCCGAAGCAGCCGGAGGCCGGCATGACAGGATTTTTTAAGACAAGTTGACCAATAGTTACAGTTAAGTCCGGCATCATGGGGCAAACACCTCCTCCGCGGCAAAAACCGGCCCATCGACACAGACGCGCAGATATGAGCCGTCCCTGGCGGGCACGACACAACCCAGACATGCGCCCACACCGCAGGCCAGCCTGGCCTCTAAGGACAGATAGCAGCGGCATTGATAAGCGGCAGCCAATTTAGCCACAGCACGCAGCATGGGCTCCGGGCCGCAGGCATAAATGTCGGCTTTTTGCTTCAGCAGTACTTCCTGCAGCAGTTCAGTAACCTGCCCCTGTCTGCCCCGCGAACCGTCATCTGTGCTTTCCGCGTAAGTAGTGGCTAAAGCTTGGAACTGCTCACGCAGAACCAAAGCGGCAGCAGTTTGGGCACCATACAAAAAAGCAGTTTCTTTCCCCGCCGCCTGCAGCCTGCGCAGCAGGAAAAGCAGCGGCGCGGCCCCAATACCTCCGGCTACTATGATGGCTGAGTGCTCCCTGCCCATGGGGAAACCACGTCCCAAAGGACCGACCACCGTTACTGACTCCCCGGGCTGCCTGGCAGCTAAGATAGCGGTACCTCGTCCCACCAGCCGGTATAAGAGGGTCAGTTCACCGTCTCGCCAATCATGAACACTAAAAGGACGGTTTAAATAGGGATCATGGGCGGCCGTTACAGCTACCTGAACAAATTGTCCGGGCTGGGCAGTAATATCTCCGGTCAGAGTTATACGCCGCACTTCAGCACTCAAAGCCTCATTAGCAGTAATTTGCATGGTAATTTTTCTTGGCATCAGCACCCCTCCCAACCTAATAAATTTTTATCTTTCCCCGGTCCATCACTATTTCGCCCTCCACCATGGTGAGGATTGACTGACCGTAAACAGACCAGCCATGAAAGGGGGTATTCCTGCCGCGTGAGGAAAAGCGTTCCCGATCAATAACCCACTGCTGCTCCAAATCAAGAATGGTTAGATCAGCAGCAAACCCCGGCTTTAAAGAACCATGGGGAACCGACAATAAGGCTGCAGGACGGCAGGACATTCTCTCCACCAATTCTGCCAAAGTCAAAGCACCCTTTCTGACCAGATGAGTATACAGCAGGGGGAAGGCCGTTTCCAAGCCGACTATCCCAAAGGGTGCCTTACTGAAGGCAGCCCCTTTTTCCTGCAAGGTATGCGGCGCATGATCGGTTGCTATTAAGTCAATGGTGCCGTCAGCTAAGGCTGAAATCAGCGCCTGCCGGTCAGCTTCAGTGCGTAAGGGAGGTTTCATTTTTGCCAGTGTACCGTACTTCAGTACGGCCGTTTCGGTAAGAAGCAGATGGTGTGGTGTTACCTCTGCCGTCACCGGGACCCCGGCTGCTTTCAGGATGCGCAGCCAAGATACAGCTTCCGCACAAGAGACATGCATGATATGTAAGTGGGCATTACACTCTCGCGCCAGCAGCGCATCCCGAACCAACATCAATGTTTCTGAACTTACCGGAATGCCCGGCAGCTGCAGCCGCTTTGCCGCTTCACCCGCATGAAGCTGGCCGCTGCCCGCTATGCTCTCATCCTCACAATGTTCACAATAAGGTATCTTTAGTTCAGCACAAAGCTGCAGAGCCTCCTGCGCCAGTCGGGCCTGCTGTACTCCCCGACCGTCATCGGTTACGGCGTAAATTCCGGCCCGCACCATTTGCGCAATTTCAGCCAGTTCTGTCCCGGCAGACTGCTTGGTCACAGCTCCAAAAGGCCAAACACGTACCAGACTGTCTTCTTCTATTCGCCGCCATAACTGCAGCACCTTTTGGGCATCGTCACAGACAGGCTGTGTATTGGGCATCGCAGTAATGCTTGTATAACCTCCGGCCGCCGCAGCACGGCTGGCGGTATAAATTGTTTCCTTCTCTTCGCCGCCGGGTTCACGCAAATGAGTATGTACATCAACTAAGCCGGGGATCACGGTAAAACCATGACACTCGATCACTCTGCGTCCCGTTGTAGCGATATTTCTGCCTAACTCGACAATTTTACCTTCTCTGATTAAAATGTCATACTGTCCCTCAATTTGTTGGCTGGGGTCAACGACAATACCGCCGCGCACAACCGTGTCCAGCTCACCCACCTCCTTTAGCCGTGCTCTCCCTGATGTCATGTCCGCAGCATGCCTGCTGCAATAATCTCAAGGCCTCGTATTAGTTCTAGGGCGGCAGTCTGTTTCCCTTTTTTCTCCGTCGAGATGCCGGCAGCAGAAGGGAAATAAGAAAGACGCGTCAAGGCGTCTTGGCAGTTAGGCGTTCAAAGATAACAGTATCATCTAAAGGGCAGGTAAACTTATTTTCCGGCCTACTTTGCACTTTCTGAACAGCGGATGGAAAATAATTTCGTGATTAACGCGCCATAAATTATGTTGATATTGAGCAGCCAGATTCATACAGTAGGCAGGGAAACGCTCATAACGCAGCAGCGAGGCAACTTGATAATAAAAGTCTCGTCCTTCCTTTGTTAACGCTAAAGTATCAGTTTGCAGCAGAGCTCCTCTCTTTAAATCAGTAAGAAAGCCCTGAATTTCAAAGCTATATACACTTGCTGCACCACGATAAAACTCATAGTTAATCCCGATACGCTCCGCCGCCGGTGTATTGGCAGCCGCTAAAAAAAGAAAATTGTGCAGTGTGCGGGCACGGTCAAAAGGAAAGTTGGCAATTAACTTTAAAAGCAAGACGTGATGCAGAGTATAGGTAAATGAATATAAACTCAAGAGAACCTCCCCTTTAGTTTAAAGTGTATCCTCAGTTTGGCTTAAAAATGATAAATTATGCTTTTCTGCGTTCAGCCCTTCATAATACTGTACAAACAAATAGTTTTCTAATTTGCGTGCCAAACGCAGGCGCCGACAGGCAATACGGTAGGATTGTTTGATAGTTAAGCGATGTCCGCCCTCCAGAACCAGCGTGGTGGGAGCAGGGTTTGGCAGTACTTCCCACAGTGAACGCAGCTTAAAATAACCATATGCACAGTCTCCTTTAACACTGGGCACCCTGGTTTTGAGCGGTACAAACAGTAAAAGCGGTGACAGGGCCAGGGGCACCAAATTCTTACAGCCGATAATAGCACCCAGCCTTGTGCGCATTTCTGTCAGATTCAGCAGATATAATTTTGCCAGCTGCTGCAGAAATGAACGCAAACCTATAGGAGCAATTCCAGTCTCGCCATCGCTGAAATATAACTGCACACACTGACCAATACCGCTTTGATCTATAGGTAGGAATGCTGCCATTCTTTGCACGTCACGAATATCCATAAAAAAATCCTCCCTTACATTGGTTATGTAGGGAGGTTCTTTTCATCTTATGCTGTTGGTCCGGCCGGTGACCGTTAATATTCCGGCTCTTCCTGCAGGTAGGAAAGCATGTTTTGGTAAGCACGCTCCTCCAGCTGTAAAGCCTGGTTAATTTTACGAAACTTATTAGAAATACTGGCACAAGAAACACCATATTCAGCTGCCAGCTCTTTCTGGGTCAAAGTCAAAAAATGGTAACGCGCCAGACTGTACTCCAGGGCAGCTGCCCACGTCTGTATTTTGTTAATGCGTGGTGTTCTAGGGTAAACAGTATTAATATAATCCAGCCAAATCGCCTGTACATCGGCATAGAAGGATTCATCGTAGCAGTTACTGGCACGCATGGTGCGAATCGTACAATCAATAACCTGCTGCCATTCGGGCCGCCAAGTAGGGGTACGCAGTGGGTATTGCGTTAAATCTACTTCCCGAAACTGACCGGCAGCATAAATTCTCACTTTACTCTCGCCCAGATTCTTCAGCTCCAACAGTGCCAGCTGCCGAAAGCGTTCCTTAATCCACGGGTTTCTGACAAACCTGCGCAATGCCCTGCAGGCTTCCCTGCCCCCTAACCTACCGTAGAAGAATAAAATCTCTTCTTTATATAAATCCGTCCTGGCATACAGCATATTGTCCAGTGCCCGGCGGAAGCGATAATTATTATGATAAAGTGCCGCCGCTTCTTCAGTTTGCGCACCGGTGATAATCTCCTCCAGGGCAAAATTAGTTTGGGCATAGGCCGGTAAGGCATACAAGGCTGCATCTTCATCAAAGGCAGCCAGCAGTTCTGCTGCCTCCAGCGACAAATCACCATCCGGATCAGTCTGCAGGTAGCGAAGCAGATACTCCCGTGATTTCTCCATCTCGTCCAAGAGACCGTAGTTTACGGCTAATAAAAAGTAGCAGTCTGTCATGGTTTCATCTAAACGATTGATGATATGCAAAAAGATCCGGTTTGCTTCTTTTAACTGACCCTGCTTACTAAGCATGCAGGCCAAATTATAGTGATTAAAAGGGTTTTGCGGCTCCACACTAACTGCCTTTTTAAAATAACGCAGAGCTTTCTCCTGCTTATTCTTTTGGTAGTATAACAAGCCTCTGCGCAAATAAAAGGTGGCATCCCGCTCAAAGGGAACGACCTTTTTTCTGGCAGCATAAATACTTGTTCTTGTTGAAGAGTTTTTCACCAGTTCCTCACCTGCCTTCATTCAGCCTTGCCCAGATAAATATCTCTGGCCAATAGACGGTCGTATTCCGTCCACTTGCTATTATGCCCACTTTTTTGCGCTGCTTGGGCAAATTGATTAAGCCTGGCTGAGATTAAATCAGCATGATGCAAAGCATAAGCTTCAAAAGTACGCGGAATTTCAGGCGAACCCCATTCCTTTTGACCATGGTGAGCAAGCATTAAATGTGCCAGCTGCATATGCAGGTCAGCAGGAAAATCGGGGATCTGCCTAATTTTGGCATCCAGCATCTCTTTACCGATCATAATATGCCCCAACAGTTTTCCCGCTGTAGTAAGCTGTATCGACATGCCCTTTACTTCATATTCTTCCAGCTTGCCAACATCGTGCAGCAAGGCGCCGCAGATAAGTAAAGATAAATCTAAGGTGGGGTGCAGCTGCACAAAATATTCACACAGAGCTGCCGTTTCCAGTGCATGCTCTAACAGCCCGCCCACATAATTGTGATGTACCGTACGGGCGGCCGGTGCCTGACTGTAGCGCTGTAAAAATGCTTCATCGGCAAAAAAAGCCTGCAACAAACTCTGCAGATAGGGATGGGAAACTTTGTTGATCATTTCATGTAGTTCGTCCAGCATTTCTGCACGGCTGCGCGGGGCAACCTTCTGAAAATATTCATAGTTTATCTCTGCCGGCGCTACCGGTTCCAAACTATAGATTATCAGCTGCGGACCGTGATAATTGCTGATTTCACCGCGTATGCGCACCACATCACCGACTTCAAATAAAGCTGCCAGTTCCGGGCCCTGCTCCCAGGCTACGGCGCGCAGGGTACCCGTAACATCGGCTAATTGTAAGCGCAAGAAATATTCACCGGCCCGATTAGGCTGAGAAAAGGCGTTTAAAGCTTTTTCTACGACGGCAAAGTCACTCTGGACAGCATCGCCTACTTTTAGCTCATTAATAAATTGCTTGCCCACTGTTTCCTCCGTTTTTCTGGCTATTAAGAAATGTTTTCATAGTATATCTTATTCCCCACCGGCAGCAAATTTCCTCTTTCCACTTTTTCAGTCAACCACAAGAAAGCAAGGTAAGGCTGACAGTTTTCCTGGCTGAAAAGAAAAGCCTGGCCGTTCGGCCAGGCTTAGTAAAGCGAAAATTAGTCGAAAGTGGGACGCGGCAGTAACCCTGCACGCTCGGCGATTTCCGGAACAATTTCCTCCCAGGCAACCGCCATGATATGAACACCGGCAACACCTTCGATGGTCTTCAGATGCTCAATCATTTCGACGGCGATATTTACACCCTCAGCTTTTTTATCCTTGGCGCCTTTGAGGCGGTCAATAATATGATCCGGCACAATCATCCCGGCCACATTATTTTTCATATAACGTGCCGCACCAAGGGATTTAAGGGGAGTGATACCGGCAATAATATGCGCTTTTTCATGTAAGCCCATATCGACTACTATTTTCATATAACGCTCAAAGCGTTCCATGTCAAAAATAACCTGTGTTTGAATAAACTGAGCTCCGGCTTCAATTTTCTTAGCCAAACGATAAGGACGATATTCAAAGGGATCGGCAAAGGGGTTAGCTACCGCACCGATATAAAGATCGATGGGCGCATCCAACTTATCGCCGCCGATGAACTCCTGCTCATCGCGCATTTTTTTCAGTGCGCTGATAAGGTTCATGGAGTCAAGGTCATTAACGTTTTTGGCCTTGGGCTCGTTACCTAATGTAGCATGGTCACCCTGGATACAAAGGATATTCTTCATTCCCAACGCAACTGCGCCCAGGACGTCAGCCTGGATAGCAATCCGGTTGCGGTCACGTACTGTCATCTGCACATTAGGTTCAATCCCCATATCCAGGAGAATTCTGCCGGTAGCAATGCTGGAAGTACGTACAATTGCGGTTTGGTTGTCAGTAATGTTAACTGAGTCTACAACGCCCTTCAGATGGCTTGCATGATGCTCAATAACATCCCGCTGCCCGCTCTTTGGAGGACCAAGTTCACCTGTAACCGCAAACGCTCCGCTTTCCAAAACTTTTTGCAGATTGCTTTTAGTCATTACAGTCTCACATCCTCCCTGATCATTTTACGCGGCCCGCCGTGGTGGGATGTTGACCAGTCTTTCGGTTCCTTCACTTCCTGCAAAGCCCCCAGTTTATTAAACTTCATCAACCGCTCCACAATTAAATGCCAGGCACAATCTATATCTTTACTTACTTCGCATTTACCGTTTTGGGAGCCCCCACATGGGCCGTTCAGCATACTCTTAGAGCAGCGGGCAATGGGACAGATACCCATAGTTTCATCTAAGACACAATTACCACAGCCCAGGCAGTTTTCCGTCCACACACCCTGCTCAGTGGGCATACCCATAAAGGTCGTATTTACACCGGGAAGAGTCCGTTTGTCCGCGTAATATTCATTCATATTCTGAATACCTACGCCGCAAGCCAAGGAAACAACAACATCAGCTTCCTCCACCAAGTGGCGCGCAGATTCCAGATATTCCGGTTCACACTGCCGTTCTACTGTATGGCTTTTAACTTCAATGGGGCTGCCTGCTTTTTTGCGGGCAATGGAAAGAGCCAGGGCTGTTTCGCGCGCTTCTTTATCCCCACCTGTCATACAAACAGTTACACATTCACCGCAGCCAAGAATCAGTACCTTCTTGTGAGGCTCAAGATTTTTTAAAATTTCCCC
The DNA here is from genome assembly GCA_012522335.1 of Bacillota bacterium. Classification (GTDB taxonomy): domain Bacteria; phylum Bacillota; class Dethiobacteria; order Dethiobacterales; family Dethiobacteraceae; genus UBA9865. The sequence goes on along the minus strand of JAAYKP010000145.1, from coordinate 26,204 downwards.
TAGCGGTTTACGTTCAGCGACAATCATTTACTCTTCACCTCCCTCACCGTTCAGCACAGCATCGACCTTTGCCAGGTACTGTTCCGCAACAGCCTTAAAGTTTCTAACTTCATCTACTGCTAAGGTGCCGTACTCTACACGCTCTTTTTCCAGACCTAATTCACCCAAAATCTCCTGGGCACGACCAACACGTTTGGCAGCCCACTTTTCTACATCATAGTAGGTGCATTCCCCTTCCTCCTGGCAGCCGGCCACAAAGACGGCTTCGGCACCAAGGTTGAAGGCCTCCAGAATGTTTTCCACTTCAACTTTGGCTACGCAGGGTACACGTACAACAGCCAGGTTTTGCGGCTTACCGTTGTTAACATAATCGAGGAAGGAACGTTCAGCAAAAGCGCCATAGCTGCAGCAGAAAACTACCGTTGTCGGTCCGCCGTTTCCTTGTGCCAGCTTCACAGCATCTGCTAATTGATCCAGAGCATGTTGGGCATAATAGTTACGGAAACGAATGGCAGATGCCGGGCAGATTCCGACACAAAGACCGCAGGCCTGACACTCTTCATTACGGATGGTGAAGATACCGTTTTCATCAACAACCGGCACACCGTACGGACAGGTACGCAGGCAGGTGAGACAGACCGCACAAAGCTCATCGATACATTCAGCACCGGCGGCGCAGTCCAGGCAGCGGCGGCTTTCGCAGAGCGCAGCACGCTCATCATAACCGATTTCAACCACGTCAAAATGCTGCGTCCGTGTTTCCGGATCCAGGTTTGGTACTTCCAGACGGGGCAGAGGCTTCACTTTTTCCACGGTGGCGGAAGCCAGCGGATCCAAAGTGATAAAGCGATCCACATAATCGGCGTCAAAAGGTACACCATCCAGATATTGTTTAACAGCCTGTGCCACTTTTTGGCCGGATGCTAAAGCTTCCACAGCTAAACCAGGACCAAAGGCAACTTCACCGGCCACAAAAACGTCAGGACGAGTTGTCTGCAAAGTATGTCTGTTGAATTTTAAGGTGCCGCGTTCTGTCAGCTCCACACCGGCAGCAGTTAAATAAGAAAGATCATCATTGGTTTGACCAATGGCCAAAACAACTACATTACAAGGGATAACTTTTTCTGCTGTGCCGAATTGGGGGTTAAAACGCTTTTGCTCGTCCAGAACTGACAGTACTTCTTTCACTTCTACCCCGGTAATGTTACCCTGGTCATCAACAAGAATTCGCTGCTGTCCCCAAGCGGGATGCATAACAACGCCTTCTTCTAATGCTTCTTCAATTTCCCAGGGGTTAGCCGGCATATCGGCACGGCACTCCAGGCACATCAACTGGACGCTTTCAGCACCGCAGCGTACTGCAGAGCGCGCCACGTCCATGGCCACGTTACCGCCGCCAATAACTAAAACATTGCGGCCGGGCTCAAACTTGAAACCTTCAAATTTAACACTGCTCAGGAAGGGCAGAGCCAACATTACATCCTTAGCATCACTGCCGGGGATATTAATGGAACGGCTTGTCGGCAGCCCCAAAGCGAGAACAATTGCTTGGTAGTCTTTAGCTAAATCATCAAGGGAAAAATCTTTACCTAACTCCACACCGGTTTTAATTTCCACACCAAGAGCGGCTATACGGTCAACATCCTTCCGCACAGCCTCCATTGGTAAACGATAAGTGGGAATGTAGTTAGTAATTGCACCGCCGGCCTCGGCACTGCGTTCAAAAACTGTTACCGCAAAGCCCATTTCTGCCAGCTCTTTGGCAGCAGCTAAACCGGCTGGCCCGCCACCAACCACCGCCACTTTTTCACTACGTGTTACTTCCGCTTTTTTAACTTCCGGCCAAGCGCCATTCTCCAGAGCAAAGCGCTTCAGGGCGCGAATTGCGACGGGCTCATCCACATCCTTGCGCCGGCATTGCGTCTCGCAAGGGTGTGCACAGATAATACCGCACACTGAAGCCATGGGATTCGGAGCAATGATTGCTTCTACTGCTTTGTCGTAATTACCCAGGGAGATCTGCCGTACATACTCCTGTACATCGGTATGAACAGGGCAGCCTGCTTGACAGGGGGGGTACTCGGGAGCAGGAGAAGACAAATCATACTTGATATTGCTCACAAGAATCTTCCTCCTTTCAGCTATCTTTATTTCTGAGTTACATATATGTCTACGTAGCTGTCACAGTAGATATCCAAGTTCATAATTACTCTGGCAGTGGCAATAATCCTCATTAGTTCTTCATCGCATGCATCGCCGACAGCTGCGTCTAGACCATGAGCAATGGCCATAGCGGCAAAAGTTCTGTTAATCAGGGAACGGTCACCCTTGGTGCCTTGGGATATATTGGAGAGTCCTACTACCGTCCGCGGAGCCGGGTCAGCCAACAGCTTGACCTGCTGCAGGGTGCGCATTACTTCAGGGCCATGATCCTGACCAACATTACAGGGCAGCACCAGGGGGTCAATATATAAATTTTCCATATGGATGCCATAGGAATCTGCGGCTGCTACCAACTCCATGGCCAGGGCCACACGGGTATCGGCATCTTTGGGGATACCTTCTTCGTTCATGGCCAAACCGATTACAGCCGCGTCATACTTGGCTGCCATGGTGAAAACGCGTTCCATTTTCGGCCATTCCGCCGGGACTGAGTTAATCATGGCCGGACGTTTACATACTTCCAATCCTGCCTCGATCACATCATAGTTGGTGGAATCAAGGCACAGGGGCAGATCTGTGACTTCTTGTGTTACCTCTACCAGCCAGCGCATAGCTTTAATCGGATCGCTGGCTGCCGGACCGGTGTTGATATCGAGGTAACGGGCACCGGCCTCATCCTGCCGGCGCGCCCATTCCTGTACTGCACGGGGATCCTGCTCACGAATAGCCTGCGCGATATCCTTGAACATACCATTAATTCTTTCACCGATAATAAACATACTACATACCTCCCTTTAGTAATAGTCGGTAGTTAACAACCGTTTGCAGCAAGCTGTGTACTACTTATTCTTCAAAGCTGGTCGGTTTCATTAGTTCAGTAATATTTTGCTTGACTAAAGCTACAGCTGCGGGATGACGCATGACGACAATGTTCATACCGGCCTGCAGCAGGGCGGTTGCTGTAGTAGCTTCCCATAAAAAGCCACGGCTCGGTTGTTCACCCCATCCGGGCATATCTTCCGCAGAGATATTTGCTTCTTTGGCCCGCCACACTTCGTGACCTACGTTGCCAAGAATAGGCATGGCCAGCATTTTATCACCCTGCAGCGCGCCAATGCGGGCACGCTCCATAATGGAGTAACCATATTCCAGGCCATAACCTAAGGCAGCAGTTGTGGGATCAATGACAATGCGTTCGGCCGGCAAATTCATTTCTGTAATTAAAATATTAAGCTGCTTACAGATATTAATGTCAATGGGGGAGCTGGCAATTAAGCTGTGCTTATGCACCATGCAGGCGGCAGCAAGTGATTTATAATTCTCCTGCTCTGCAGAACCAATAAGGAGGTTTTCGCCGGCTGCTGCTTCTGCCACCGCAGGCAGCACCTGATTATCTTTTTCTGCCTTGCCGCAGCCCAGGACAATCAGCGGACAGGAAACGGCAGCTAAAATATCCTTGACAACCTTGACACAGTCTTCGGGAGAAGCATCGGCTACATCAGGATCTGCACCCTTGAGCCGGACAGCAATCACATCTGCACCATATTCCTCAACACATTTTTTTGCCCACTGGGCAGGATTGTCAAAAACATCACCAAAATACGTCGTGAACGATTCATGCCAGTCGGTTGGTGCAACATCCCACACCTCTAAAGCTACGATGGGACGGTTGGGGATTTCACCTTCAAAATGTAAAAAGGGCAGCGCACTTTCACCGCCGACAGTAACGGTGTAACCACGGGTACCGCCTTCTTCTTTGGTGGCGCCTAATACTACTTCATTAATCTTATTTCTATACCTTTCTTTCATTGCACTGAAAGCCATATGGTTGCGCTCCTTTCTTTCCAGCTATTTTACATTTGTTATCGATGGGAACAAAGACATATCTGTATGGGGTAAAAAGAGGGCTGACATAAATTCTTCCATAAAATCATTGCCCGCAGATAGTTCCAGGTAAGTAATCTTCTCCCCTAACTCCTGCGCTTCCTGCCAGGCCTCCTTGGAAATTAAAGCTAAACGCGCTCCTTTTAACGAGGAGTTACCGATAAAGGTATACTTTTCTGCCGGCAAATCAGGCAGCAGGCCAATTGTAATGGCATCGCCAATGTTAAGGTAATTGCCGAAACCACCCGCAATCAGTACCCGTTCAATCATCTCCATCTCAAGCTGGACTGCATTGAGCATACTGCGAATACCGGCGTATACTGCTGCTTTAGCCCGCAGCAGGTTTTTTATATCATTTTCCGTAATTACAATATCCCGACCGCTCTCCGACTCTGCTCCATAGACCAGAATAAACTCCCAGCCTTCGTCGCTTTGACGCAGCCGCGGCGTTTGGATATCTGTCTGCATTTTCCCGGCACGATCAATGATACCTACATTGCGAAAAGTAGCCAGACAATCGATTAAGCCGGAGCCGCAAATGCCCCTGGCTTTACAGCGGCCAATGGTAGACACTTTTACCTCAAAAGTTTCAGGATCAATGTCTACGCTGTCAATGGCCCCCTTCATGGCGCGCATCCCATAAGTAATGCCGCCTCCTTCAAAGGCAGGACCGGCGGAACAAGCAGCTGAAACTAACCAGTCCTGATTGCCCAGCACCATTTCGCCGTTAGTACCAATATCAATGAACAGCGTTACCCGCTCATCTTTAGCAACATTAGTCACCAGTGTCCCGGAAACAATATCACCACCAACATAGGAGGCTACCGAGGGGAAACAAACGACGTAAGCCTCCGGATTAACATTAATCCCCAGTTCCTGCGCCTTAACCGGCGGGGTGGCAGCTGCCAGCGGAATATATGGTTCCAGGCGGATATATTTGGGCGGTAGTCCTAAAAACAAATGTGTCATGGTGGTATTAGCGGCTACCGTCACCATTAATACATCTTTTGCTGCCAAATTACCGGGCTGCAGCAGTTCGGCCAATAAGTCATTGATCGTACTGATAATTGTCTGATGCAGCTCTGCCAATCCCTCAGGGCGCTCACTGGCATGTATAATGCGGGAAATGACGTCGTCACCAAAGCGAGCTTGCTTGTTGTAGCTGCCTTTTTTACTGACAGTAAAGCCATTAACCAAATCAATCAGCTGTGCAGCAACTGTAGTCGTGCCAATATCAATGGCCACACCATATACTTCCCGAGAGGTAGTGTGACCCGGCTCTATGGTAATAACCTCAGCGCAGCCATTTATTTGCGTGACACCAACTGTAACCTGCCAGTCACCTGCCCGCAGCGCCTCCGGCAGCTGTCTGAGCACCGACATGCTGATGCGAACATCTGAACATGATAATGCGCTGCGAATCGCTGTCTGTAAACGCTCCCAGTCAGCAATATTCTCCTCAAGCGTCGGTGGTGTGAGGGTAACAGCCAGCTTTTGACAGAGAGGCTGCAGACTAAAACCTTCTGCCCCGTCAATATCCTTTTCCAACAGCAGCTGCTCATCTAAAAGCACCTGATGCTCTTCCAGGCGAGACCTGCTGGGAATATCAACCACCACATTGCCCTCAGCGAAAGTTTTACAGGCTAAAACCAGACCGGCCTTTTTCGCACGGGGAGAAATATTGCCGCCATCTTTAACTTTAACATAACCATCTTGTACTTTTACCAGGCAGCGTCCGCACGTACCATCGCCGCCGCAACTGCTTACCAGTTCTATACCTGCCAAATTAGCTGCCTGCAGCAAAGAAGTGCCGGGTTCTACATCGACTGCCAGATTGTCAGGAGTAAACAAAACGGTTGCCTTTTCCACGTGGTGTCACCTCTTCCTCTGCCGGCTTAGGTTATTTTACTTAGCAAAGTGCTCTCTGGCAAAGCTCGGAATACCGGCGGCTTCGCGCGGGCCGACAAGTACTTTCCAGCCGGATGCCTCTTCGGTGCTTCCGGACAGCACTGCAACGTAGCCAGGCAGTACTAATGTTTTATGATTAACCTTTGCTTCCATCTCATTTTCCTCAAGCGCCTTGGCAATGGCTTCACCAGTCAGCTTGCCGGCAGCCCAAGAAGTTAAGACAGAGATGCCATCGGTATTAATTGGTAAAATATAGGCGGGAATCTTACTGTTTTCCACTTCACCTTCGACAATGTAGTAGGTCAGGGAGAAGTTGGTAGTAATATAAACCGGGGAATCGGGTGTGACATCACCGATAGCGTTAACTTTAGCTTCCACCTGAATTGGTTTTTGCGGATCAGTATAGAGGTTTTGCCGCCAGGTTAAGAGCGGTAGAATCTCTTCTTTTTTATGTGCTTTAAGCACAACCAAGCCTGCATATTTTGCCACATAAACACTGGCCTGAACGATTTCTTCGTGTGCATCTTCTTTACTGGTAAAAGCCATGGTGGGATAGCCAAAGGAACGGAAACGTTTTTTCACGGCTAAACGGCGCATCTGTGTCAGATCCGCCAATACTTGCGAAGTCTCACGATTACCGCTGTCAAGTACTAATTCTTTATATCCGAGTTTGGTAATTTTGTCAACCAGCTCCGCCAGATCAGCCAAACCATTGCCCTTCACAGCAAGGGGGCACTCAACCTTTTGCGCCAGAGCAGTCATTGCTTCATAGTTATCATTGGTAGCAGCATACAGTAAAGGCTTACGCGCAGCTACGGCCTCAGCGGCAGCCTCCATCACTGCCGCATCTTCACAGATGAGCATGAAGGATTTATCCGTATTGGCGGCAACCTGTTCAGCAGCCGCCTTAAAGGTGGCAGCATCGCCGGAAGTGCACTGCAGCGCAACCATATCTGTAACATAGTGCAGCCCTACACGGTCAAATTCTAAATCATTGAAGTCTGCCAAACGGGCGGCAATGTCTTCCGTATCTTCAACCAAAATGGCAACAGCCGTTGGATGATAAAAGCGCTTATCATGACGGAATAATTCTGTTTCATCACCTAATTCAACTACTGTTTGATCGACACCGATTTTGACCAACTTAATAGGGGGTGCAGAGGCAGCACCAAGCGCTTCTTTGGCTTCTTCAGAAACATGTGGGCACTTATCTAATGATGTTTTTCCAGCAGCCAAGGCCATGGCAAATGCCAAGCAAGTGGGATGACCACAATCCTTGCAGTTGGTCTTGGGGAGTTGTTTGAAAATCTGCAGACCTGTTAAAGCCATAATTGATTGATTCCTTCCTTTCCTTAAAAAAATGTCACAAGATATACAAGAAGGGAGGCAGGCTGGTAAAGCATCAGCCTGCCTACCAACTTTAGATAAGCGGATCCATCGTTAAGGCCGGATGATTCTTCTCTTCCAAGAAGGGGAGAATTTCATCTGCTGTTGTCCCTACCGATTCATCAGCTATTTTATCAACAAAGTCAGCTCCCAATCCGGCTTCTTCTGCCCGTTTGCGCAAATCGTCGCCGAGGTAATCTTTTAGTTCTTTGGGCATCCAGACAATGCGGGCCAGACCGCCATCAGCCTGAATAAATTTGCGCGACAGCAGATAGCTGCGTCCAATACCCATGAAACCGGGAGCCTGCACGCCACCGCCGACAGAACCGGCTAAAGTGGAGAAAGTCATACCGCAGGGAGTTTCCCCACCGTGTTCACGGGTGGTTATCATCAGCCCGTTAGCTTCAGGCACCAGAGCTAAAATAGCTTCAAAACAGCCGCAAGAGGTCATGGGACGATCCATTAACGTATAGAGGTTAACTTCATCGACGCTATTGTTTGATGCCGCATATATATATTCGTTAACAGACTGCCACATCCCTTTTTCTTCGTCAATAACGCCCTCTTTTTTAATCGGTCTGTTGGGACCATTAGGATCAATTTCATAGGAAGCCTTGGCATCCAACCAGCTAACAGCACCACACAGTCCCACACGTTCCGGTGAAACAATGCACACGTGGTTCGGAGCAAAAGATTGACAGAGGATGCAGGAATAGAATTCATCAACAGACTCATCCGTTAATCCCTGCAGGCGGGCGTCCCGCTCAGCGTATGCTGCCCGTGCCACCTTGATGGCATTGTCAACTTCTGACTGCTCGGTTAGAATAACAACTTCCACACGGTCCACAATAGCAGGGAACTCATCTTTGAACTTGGCAATCAGCAGTTCCCCATAATGCTTAAACTGGAATCCTTTAGCGACAGCTTCTTTAGAGATCCGCAGCCAGCAGTGGTCACGCTGAGCTACGTGCCAGAGCCCTTCACCATAGTTAATGAAATAGTGAATTCGACGCTCTAACACACTTTCGAAGTCCTGCTGCATTTTACGACCAAAGATTTTTACGATGATGCCAAAGGGCAGTCGGTCGCCTTCTTTAAATTGATCGATTTCCGGACCAATTACTGTGACTTTACCGTCCTCGATTTCGTTCTCTCCTACCATTTGTACCAGCTCAAAGGCTGTGGTACGGCCGCCGCCCATTTCCACATACATATCACCTTTGCGGATTGTTTCACCTTCGAAAGCGGGACCAATGGTAATGGGAACGGGGATATCAACAATTTTCAGCTTGATGCCGCGTAATTCCATACAGTACTTTACTAGTGTATCATAATCTGTATGGGAAACATACCAGTCAGGAATTTCCTCTTCCAGCTCGGTATCGCAAATTACCGGGAAACCAAGGAAAATGGCGGCAAAGTGTGCAGCCACCTGCACATCATCAATTTCCCCTAAATGCATTACAAAGGCACGGATCCGGCGGCGTTGGTAATCGCGATGTTCTGCGCGCAGCCCAGGGGCGATACCGCCAAAAGCCATACCGGCGCGTAAAGCAAAGTTCACAGCGTGGATAACCTGGGTGAAATTACCAAGCGGGAAAGCAATATAATCTACACCCAGCTTCATATTTTCTTCCAGCAGCTGCTCAATCACTTCATTGACCAGGAAAATCATCATACCTTTGGACTGAAGCTCCTGGACAATTTTTACGGCATCAGGGCTGGTGCGGGCTTTACCAACGATTACCGCTTGACCGGGGATAGTCCAGTCAACTAACTGAATACCGAATTTACGCAGAATCGGGTCTGTCAAATATCCTGTCCACGGTTCCACGTGAGGCTGAGCACCGTTTAGATAGCGGAGTGCTTCAATTATTTCAGCAGCATAAGCTGTAGATTCACCGCATAAACGAGCATTGGCGAAATTTAGTTTAGAATTGATTTGATTTCTCATCCGGTTCAGAATTGGTACAAGCTCACCTAGTGTTTCAACTTTTTCACCGGAAAGACTGCTGATCACAGGCAAATAATATGCTGTATCCGGATAACCTACAGGATGATTAGGACCATATTTACGAATTGCCTGATTTAACAAAATTTCAGCATAGCTGGTAGCAATGATGGCACCGTTATAGGCACGCTGAAACAGTTTGGTTGGTTCCTTCGCCCCTGCAGGAATTGCATCGGCATAAATTTGATCAAAGTCTATTGTAGACATGCTCTTTCCTCCCTTTCAAGTATATTTTAATCTTACCAGGTAGTGGAAGCTGCTGCGCTATATCTTTCAGCAGTCTGGTTATGCACTCTGAGCTTCCAGCTGCGATAATCAAGTGCCTCTAAAAGCTTCTGTGCAGCTGCATGCGGATCTGTTTCCCAGATAAAGTAACCGCCATAAACATCATGGGCGATTTGCGTAGCAACACCGTTTACCAACTCACTACCTGTAACAGGAGGTACGACTCCAACATGGACCGGAAGACCCATGGTAACATTCCAAGAACCAATGGCAACAGCCTTTTCACTCATAGCTTCGGGAGCACTGGCCGCATATGGAATCTTGGGAATATCTACACCAAAGTCATTAGCAATGGCTGTAGCAAGATTCATTGAACGTGAGTTGTCAACACAGGATCCCATATGGAAGATCAGCGGCAGTTTACCCTCCAGCTTATCGGCATTAGCTTCATTGAGGCGGTTAATAAAGCGTTTGAGCCCCTCACCGGCATACTTATCAACAGCTTCCGGAGATAACAGGCCCAGCTTAGCGTAAGCTCCGGCCGCGCATCCGGTAGACACCATAAAGACATCATTTTTCGCCAGCTCCTGCGCAATTACAGTGTGGCTTTCATCGTGCATTGCTTTTAAGTTATTGCAGCCGCAAAGCAGGACAACGCCGCGCAGTTCGCCGGATTTCAGGGCGTCTGTAAGCACTTTAATTGGGGCATCAGGATTGATGGCACTGAACAAATCGTATAGCGCTTCCATACTGAAACCGGCCACAACTTTATTCTTGATTTCCGGAATAATGCACTCTTGGCCAATCCGTTCCTTATAGCTGTCAATAGCAATGCGGATAACGGTTTTGGCATCCTCCAGCGCTTTTTCTTCTTTAAAATCAATATGATGGGCTCCGGGGATTTTTACGTTCTCACAAGTAGTTACGATTTTTGTATGGAAACACTCGGCTGCTGTTTGGATTCCCGGCATAATACACTGCAGGTCAACGACCATGGCATCAATGGCGCCGGTCATGATAGGCAGCTCCTGCGACATAAAGTTTGTCACCGGGGGAACACCCTGACGCATCAATACTTCGTTACCGGTACAACAAATACCCATTAACTGAATCCCTGCGGCGCCGGCTGCTTTCGCTTCTTCTTCCAGTTCACGTGCAGCCAAGACAATCATTTCAGACAGCAGGGGATTGTGTCCGTGTACGGCAATATTAACTTTTGCCGGGTCGATAACACCCATGTTAGCCTCAGTATATACAGGTTGTGGGACACCGAAGAGGACGTCAGACATATCTGTGCCGATATGCATACCGGTGTAGTCGGCCAAAGACGTTTCTAATGCTTTAAAGATCAAGTTGACAGGGTCGGCATCCATACCAACGTGTGTTTGCGCGGTTGCACTGGCAATAGCTTCAAAAACACTGGTTGGCATTACGTTGCACTCCTGGAACTTCTGTACACGACCTGGGGTTACGGTTTTCTCAACCCACTTCACACTGCCTTCACCCATCCGGGTAAAGTCCTCCAAACCAAGCTGTACCAAGTCGGCCAAAACTTCCAGATCAGTGCGGCCATCTGTCGGAATATCGAAACGTTCAGCTACAGCACGCAGCTTTTCGGGACTTTTAATACTGTAGTCAGGAGCATGACCATTTAGCAATGCTTTAAGTGTGAGTAAGATATGTTTTGCATGGTCGGAGTGGGCAGAAGCGCCACCTGTTACAGTACGAACTAAATTCCTGGCAACAATGGTATAGGCCGTCGCGCCACAAACACCCTTAGGCGCTTTAGGTGTAATACGGCAAGGACCTTGGATACAAATCCGGCAGCAAATTCCGGTATCACCAAATTTACACTGTGGCTGCTGCGACAAATAGCGATCATACGCCGTGTCAACTGGCAGTTCCCGGGCAAGGACCTCTAAAACGGCAGGGTCAATTGACCGATTGCGATCGGCTTTTTTCTTCTTTGCAACATCAGTCATGCGTTTTTAATACCTCCCTTTTTTAATTCCATAAAGCTGTGTGCCTCCTGCGGCACAAAATCTAAAGTCCTTATCGCTCCACCTCCTGTAAAATCTCATCGACTATTTTATCTACACCAGGCATAACTCCTGTGCCTGAGAGCAGCCCACTCGCCTCAGCCAAAGCATTTTCCAGCACCCCTTCATCAAAGGGTAGCAGCGCCAACAATTCTGCCTCAGTAAACTGGCTGCTGACAAATTCTCTTTCCTTCTCTGTCCTCACCTTGTTGACTAAAACTTTAACCTGCTTAATGCCTAATTCGGCAGCCAGCCGCTGTACCACTCTGGTTGTCTGCACAGAAACACGCGTAGGTTCGGTAACAATTATTAACATATCTACACCACGGGAAGTACCGCGTGTTAAATGTTCAATCCCGGCGCTCATGTCCATTACAACCACATCATTTTTATCTAACAGCAGGCTGCTGAGCACAGCATACAGAAAAGAATTCTCTTTGCAATAGCAGGCAGTTCCTCCCTGCTTAACGGCTCCCATACGCAAAAATTTGATATTGCCCTGCTGAAGAGTAAAATCATCAATCAAATCATCAACTTTCGGGTTGAGGTTGTACAGGGCACCGCCACCGCCACCTGAACGTTCATCAACAACGGCTTTCATGTCAATGACCGGCTTCAGCCGCTCAAGATCAGCCGGATCCAAACCTAATGTCGCGCCTAGACTAACATCAGGATCAGCATCTACGGCATACACGTTAAAACCACGTTCAGCAAATTCCCGCACCAGATTGGCGGCAAAAGTACTTTTGCCAACGCCGCCTTTCCCAGAGATCGCTATTTTCAAGGTGTTCCCCTCCTCTCCTGAAATCGATTATGCTCTTTACTTCTGTCTCGTCCGGCAGTTTTGAGGGCACCTCATTTTTGCCAAAAATAATGATTATTTAGCAAAATATGACAATGCATGCCTGTAGACAGCTTGGCTTTTAATGTTCGACGAGTAAATATAAAATCCTTTTTCTAAGGCTAAATGTCTCACCATTACGTACCGAACAATCCGCTATATTTGTCATGTAATGGTAATTAGTGATAATAATCACTATTGTTGTTCTTTTAACACAGCTGCGCTACGACAACATTATATCACAAAGTTGGATTAAGAGAAGACCCCTGGTAATTTTCGGAGTAGTCTGTCTTTTCTCTCTCGCCTGCCCTGCTCAGCCAAGCCCTTCCCCTGCGGTCTGACCACCATTACTTAAAAAATAGCTCGCCCCAAGGGCGAGCTATTTCCTGGCAGCTCATGCTTTATTCGGCGCTGCCTGCCGGCGCAGCCGCTTTTTTCGTAAATACCAACTGATCATCTTTTACATCGACGTGAATAATATCATTGGCTTGAAAATCACCACGGAGCATCTGTTCAGACACTTCATCCTCAATCAGCCGCTGGATAACGCGTCTGAGGGGACGAGCGCCATAAGTTGGATCATAACCTTCTTTAGCCAGTTTGGCTTTAGCTGCCTCGGTTACTTCAAGACCAATTTCAAAACCGGCCAAACGATTCCGCAAATCCTGCAGCATTAAGCTTACAATTTCCGACAATTGTGCTTCGGACAGTGCCGGGAACACAATTACTTCATCAACGCGGTTGAGGAATTCCGGCCTGAAGGTTCGTTTTAACTCGGTCATTACTTTTTCCTTCATCACTTCATAAGTTTGTTCCTCATCAACTGCCTGGAAGCCCAGAGTTGTTTGCTTTTTCAGTTCACTGGCACCAACATTGGAAGTCATAATAATGACAGCGTTACGGAAATCAACGGTCCGGCCCTTACCATCTGTTAAGCGTCCATCCTCCAGCACCTGCAAAAGGATGTTAAAGACATCGGGATGGGCTTTTTCGATTTCGTCAAACAGGATGACTGAGTATGGCTTGCGGCGGACCTGTTCCGTCAGCTGACCGCCTTCATCATAGCCAACATAGCCAGGAGGCGAACCGATTAAACGCGCCGTAGTATGCTTTTCCATATACTCGGACATATCAAGACGGATCATGGCATCTTCATCGCCGAAGAGACTTTCTGCTAACGCCCGCGCCAGTTCAGTTTTACCCACCCCCGTCGGACCAAGGAAAATGAAGGAACCGATGGGACGCTTGGGATCTTTCAGACCGGCACGTGCCCGGCGAATAGCCCGGGAAACGGCCTTTACTGCTTCAGATTGACCGATGACACGCTTATGCAGTATTTCTTCCATATTCAATAACCGCTCGGATTCCTCTTGTGTTAATTGTGTTACCGGTATACCTGTCCAGGAGGAGACTATTTCACCAATATCATCCACCTGTACTGATTTAGTTTCCGTTAACTGACGCTGTTCCCATTCCTGTTTTAAATCCTGCAGTTCTTGTTTTAGCTGCTGCTCTTGGTCGCGCAGTTTTGCCGCCAGTTCAAACTCTTGTCCGCGCACAGCCGCTTCTTTTTCCTGTCGCAGCGTTTCCAGCTTTTCTTCCAGCTCCTTCAGATCAGGAGGAGTTGTATGAGCTTTCATCCGGACACGGGAAGCAGCTTCATCAATTAGGTCGATTGCTTTGTCAGGCAGGTAACGATCACTGATGTAGCGATCTGACAATGTTACCGCAGCCTCCAGCGCTTCATCCGTAATTTTCACGCGGTGATGCGCTTCATAGCGATCGCGCAGTCCTTTGAGGATAGCTAAAGTTTCTTCCTTACTGGGCTCACCGACAGTAATGGGCTGAAAACGGCGCTCCAAAGCAGGGTCTTTTTCAATATGTTTACGATATTCATCCAGCGTAGTTGCACCGATGGCCTGCAGCTCACCGCGCGCCAAAGCCGGCTTCAGAATGTTAGAAGCATCAATAGCTCCCTCCGCTGCACCGGCACCGATAATTGTATGCAGCTCGTCAATAAAGATGATTACATCGCCGGCTTCTCTTAATTCCTCCATCAGTTTGCGTAAACGCTCTTCAAATTCACCGCGATATTTTGTTCCTGCGACAATGGCCGCCAGTTCCAGTGCCACCACGCGCTTTCCTTTCAGTGATTCCGGAACTTTACCCTCCACTATATGCTGCGCCAGTCCTTCGGCAATGGCAGTTTTACCGACGCCGGGTTCGCCAATTAAAACAGGATTGTTTTTTGTCCGGCGGGATAAAATCTGGATAACACGTTCGATTTCCATGGTACGGCCGATAACGGGATCAAGCTTACCTTCTTTAGCCATTTTTGTCAGGTCACGACCGAATTGATCCAATGTCGGGGTTGCTGCACCCTGCCTGCCGGCTTGTGCAGGCATAGTGTCCCCTGCTTCACCCAGCAATGACAAGACTGACTTACGTGCCTTCATCAGATCGACACCCATTTTAGTAAGCACCTGTGCCGCTATTCCTTCACCTTCGCGGATCAGACCTAACAGCAGATGCTCGGTGCCAATATAGTTATGCCCAAGCCCCTGGCCTTCTTCAATCGCCAATTCAATTACTTTCTTGGCACGGGGGGTATAGTTTACACCTTGAACACGCACCGGCTGGTCACCTTTGCCAATTAACTTTTCAATCTGCTGACGCACGGCATTTAATTCCACACCTAATGACAGCAGAACCTTGGCGGCAATACCGTCTCCCTCCCGCACCAAACCTAACAAGAGATGCTCGGTGCCTACATAACTATGATTAAAACGCCGTGCTTCTTCCTGCGCCAACACGAGCACTTTTTGCGCTCTTTCTGTGAAACGACCAAACATAAACATTCTCCTATCCCTCCTAAGCTTGCTTACTTTGTGTTAATTTTTGTCTAAATAAACGAGCTCTTTCCCGGTCACGATCTAAAGCATTTAAAGTACGATTAGTATATAACTGCAGATTGGCCGGACGCTGTAAAACCAATAATTCCTTTAACAGATCTCCCTGCACTTCTTCAATTAACCCTAAATCAACACCTAACCGCACATCTGACATCAACTGCATTGCTTCCTGCGAAGATAACAGCCGTGCATGACTCAGCACGCCATAGGCACGGTTAACCCTGTCTGCAGTACGATCCCTGTCCTCATTTAACAGTACTTGTCTGACCTGTTTTTCCTGCTCAACAATCTGTCTGGTTACGCCAAACAAGTTGCTGACTATTTCTTCTGCACTTTGTCCCAAAGTAACCTGGTTAGAAATTTGCACCAGATTACCGGTAGTTTCGGAACCTTCGCCATAAATACCGCGTACTGCCAGACCTACCTGCGCAATAGCCGATAAGATCCGGTTTAACTGCTTGGTAACAGCAAGTGCCGGCAAATGCAGCATCACTGAAGCCCGCAGACCGGTACCCACATTGGTGGGACAAACAGTCAGATAGCCCCACCGTTCATCATAGGCATAGTCTAACCGCTGCTCCAAAAGTTCATCATAACGGTTGGCCTCTTGCAGCGCCTCTTCCAGCTGCAGTCCTGGCAGCAAACACTGAATGCGCAGATGATCCTCTTCGTTAACCATAATACTGACGCCTTCGTCATCACGCAGTAAAACTGCGGAGTTATGCGATTCTTTGGCCAGCAGTGGACTGATCAGATACTTTTCTACTAAGGCCTGACGGCTTAAGGACGGCAGTTCCTGCATGCGGTAGTATGTCATTTTTCCCAAGTCACCGTCCAAGTCTTGGCTTGCCGCATAAACCTGCTCGGCAACCGCTGCTGTTTGGCTGTCCGAAGCTAAATAAGGGAAAGGAATTTTGGCCAGATTACGAGCTAAGCGTACACGGCTGCTTAAGACGACATCGCCATCAGGGCCTGGTGCACTCATCCATTTACTTGGCTGAACTATTTTTTTATAATCATTAACCATTTGCCGCTCCTCCCTCCTGCTCCTGCTCCTGCTCCTCCAGTTCACGTATCCGGTCACGCACTTCAGCAGCTTTTTCGAACTCTTCCTGTTCTACCAGGTGCTGCAGCTGCTGCCTTAACTCCTCCAGGCTGCGGCGCAGCTTCACCGCACCTTCTGCCCGCCGCGGCACCGTTCCCACATGCTGCGTGGAACCATGAATACGCCGCATCAGCGGCACTAACCACTCACCGAAGGCATGATAACATTCACTGCAGCCGAAACGGCCGATTTGCCCGAATTGAGCATAGGTTAGGCCACAATTATTACACTGCACTTTTGCAGAAGTAAATCCCATCAATTTATCCGCAGGCTGAGCATCAATATTCATTAAACCTGTTAACAAATGGTGAATAGAAAATGGTTGGTGATTAAAAACAAACTCCCCTTTTTCCCGGGCACACTGCTCACAAAGATGCTGCTCACTATGTTCACCATTAACAATTTTTGTCAAATGAACTGTAGCTTGATTTTTTTGACATTCCTGACAGAGCATCACTCTTCACCTCGTTCGTTATGATTCCCGCAATAATACTTCCAGCATGCCAACTAACATTTGCGTTCGCATCTCAGCAGATCCTTCTGCCGTGTCCTGCCAATTCGGACTTAAGACAGCCCGCATCAAATGCCCTTCCCGCCGCGTAATCAGGCGGGCGTCCATTAAGCGCCTGACAAAATCCAAAGCTTCAGTATCAGAAACACCTTCTTCCAACTCATTAAGCATCTCAATTATCTGCAGGACTTGATCACGGCTTAAGTCCAAACGTCTGATTCTTAAGTAACCTCCACCGCCCCGTCGGCTTTCGACTAAATAACCCCGTTCTGCTGTAAAACGGGTAGACAGCACATAGTTAATCTGCGAAGGTACACACTGAAAACGCTCTGCTAACTCTTTTCTTTGCAGTAACAGCGTTGCGTTCGGACTTGCCTCAAGTAACCGTTTGATATAGAGTTCAATACTGCTAGCTAAATTACTCATTATGAAGCAGCCCCCTGTTTGACCTTTACTGACTAATTAGATTATACCATAATCTGCGCTGCTTACAAGTACTCGTTAGTGCCGTTTTACTTCTATATTGACCATATCTGACCTTTAGCTTTATTTTGCGCAGCTTTGCTTTTTTTTACACTTTTTAGGATAATTTTTTGTATTTTTATCATCCAGAGACATTTCTTAAGCAGCCGTGCTGCATTATCCAGACATATTGTGCTTGTCTTTGCTCCAAACTACAACTGTAGTTCAATATCAAAAAAGGAGTGATTGCCGAAGTGGCCAAAAAAGATAAACGATTTGACCGCAGAAAGGCAGAGCGAGCTAATTGTGATGTAGGGCCAAACTGCAGCATTTCCGATCTTACTGATAGCGTTGAGTTTGCTGATGAACCATTTGACCTGGACATCAATGACAAGAAACGTAAAAACAAAAACCGTACTAAGCGGGGCGGTGGCGGCTGCTAAAGAACTGCGAAAGCGGAAATCAAAAGTTTCCGCTTTCTTCATTCTGCCCACACTATAGCTGACGTAAAACAGAGCTTACCTCCTGCTTCTCCTCTAACACGGGCGCAAATAAATCACCTTTTTCTTTTACTCTTGCCATCATATTTTTAATGGTAAACTGGTTGGGGTGCACTTTACCACTAAACACCTCGTCCCAGGTCAAAGGCGCTGAAACTTGGGCGCCCGCCACAGGGCGTACCGTATAGGGCGCATTAATGGTTTTACCCCATGAATTTTGCAGATAATCCAGATAAACTGCGGCAGCACGCTTCCGGACCAGTCGTTCCATAGTAGTAGTTTGGGGCAGACGCTGATGCACCTTATTACATATAAATTTAATTAAATCCCGTACTTGTTCATAGCTATAACGGGGCTGCAGCGGCAGATAGATCTGCAGCCCCGTTGCCCCGGACGTCTTTGGATAACCGACCAGCTGCAGTTCATCAAGCACCTCTTTGACCACACAGGCAGTATCCAGTACCGTACAAAAATCTACCCCGGCCTGTGGGTCTAAATCAACTACACCCCAGGTTGGATAATTTAATGCTTGTATGCAGGAATGCCAGGGATGAATTTCCAGACAGGCTAAATTAACGACATACACTAATGTCTCCAGACTATTAACAATAACATAGTCTATCACCCGTTCTGCGGCAGGGATAGGAAAGGTTTGAATCCAATCCGGTGCAAATTCCGGCAGATTTTTTTGATAAAAACTTTTGCCGTGGATCCCGTCAGGAAAACGCTGGAAATTACAGGGGCGATCCCTGAGATATGGCAGTAAAAATGCTGATATTTCAATATAAAAAGTCAGCAGATCATGCTTAGTATAACCATCCTCAGGCCAGAAAACTTTTTCCAAATTGCTTAAAGATATAGCTTGTTCATTAATTACCAGCTGGGGCATCTGCTACCTCCTAAGTAAGAATGCAGGCTGCCGGCTCTTCTTTAGTAAACCCGCTGAGCACCGGGTGCCGCATACGCAAATCATCAGTCCACTCCTGAAAGGTAATCACAGCTGTCAGCAGCGGTTTCACCCAATAGATATTGCTCTGGTTTTTCAGCTCGAGATTGGCAAATGGAGGTGCCGCCAGTGTATTTTTCTGCAAAAATGGCGTTAACTCCCGCAACTGCTGAAGACTGAGACCTGCAGCTACTTTCCCCACATAAATTAGCTTTTCCTGATAATATGCACCGGCTAACAAGGCATTGATCTGCCCATTTTTCATTGTGTAGCCGCCGATTACAACCAGCTGCTGCTGACGATGCTTGATTTTTAGCCAGGCAGTATGCTTCTTACCCGCTATGTAGCTGCTGTCGGTTTTCTTGGCCACGATTCCTTCCAGCTTTTGCTCAGCGATGGCAGTAAAAAGCTTTTCTCCGTCCGCAAAGTTTTCCACCAGATAAACAGTATCATCATTGCGCAGAATTTCCGCCAGGCGATTTTGCCTGTCTAATAAGGGCAGGGAGCGCAAATCCTGCCCTGCATGCCACAGCAGGTCAAAAACAAGATAGCAAACCGGCGCTTCGGTCATTAGCCGGCGTATCTTATATGGAAAATCTGTCTGCCGGGGGTTGACTAAATCCCGGGTCAGAACCAAGGGAAAATTTGGCCTGCCATCGCGCATAGCCACGATTTCCCCATCCAGAACTGCCTCTCCGGCTATGAGCCGATTTAATCCCGTCAGTTCGGGATAGTGGGCAGTGCGATTATGTAATTTTCGGTTATGCAGCCACACGCGCTGACCCTGGACATGGGCCAGCAGACGCACACCGTCCCATTTGACTTGAAACAGATAATCGGGACTTCGGGGAATAACAGCGGCCGGAACAGGCTCCATCGGCTTAACATATTCAAAAAGCAAAACTACTCACCTGCAGCTTTTTTCTTTTTCCTTTTCCGAGGCCTCTCGTCCTCTGTCTCATTACCGGCCGCTTTTTTTGCTAATTCAACCGAAGCTTTTAATGCTTCCATTAAATCTACCACTTTTCCCGCAGCAGGCTGCTCAGGAATGGCAATCTGCTCACCCTCTATCTTAGCATAAATAATATCTAAGAGCTGTTTTCGGTACTCATCCTCATATTTTTCAGGTTTAAAGTCAGCTGCCAGGCTTTCTATTAACTCACATGCCATTTTCATTTCTTTATCCTGCAGCTTAATTTCCCGCTCGAAACCGGGCAGCAGTTCAGGATTGCGTATTTCATCGGGATAAAAGATTGTTTCCATTACTAACAAATCTTGATAGCTGCGAATGACAACCAGAGATTCCTTGCTGCGCATCACTACTTTAGCGATGGCTATTTTCCCTGTCTCTTCCATGGCTTTACGCAGCAGAGCATAAGCTTTTTCGCCGGCCTCGCCCGGCGCCAGATAATAGGCTTTATCAAAATAAACAGGATCAATTTCCTGCAGGGAAACAAAATCAATAATGTCAATGGTGCGGGATCGCTCATCCGGTATCCTGGCTAAATCCTCGTCACTAATAATCACAAATCTTCCTTTTTCATATTCATAGCCGCGAACAACATCTTCCTGCTTTACTTCCTGGCCACAAACTGTACAAATCTTTTGGTACTTAAGCGGTGCCTGACATTGTTTGTGCAGATTACGGAATCTTACATCTTTTTGTTCAGTGGCGGGAAAGAGTTTAACCGGAATGCTAACCAGGCCAAAACTGATAGCACCTTTCCAAATAGTTCGCATTGTCTGCCCTCCTCAGAACTAGTGTAATTCCGATTGCAAACAATATTCAGGGGAAAGCAGCTATTTATGGTAAAAAAAACTACCGGTTAATGCCGGTAGTTTTGCCATCAGGAATTACACACCAAAAGCAGTCTTAATTTTCTGCTGCAGCTGCTCTTTCGGCACAAAGCCAATCTGATTATCTACTACTGCCCCATCTTTAAAAAACAACAGCGTCGGGATGCTCATGACATTATATTTGCCTGCCGTTGTACGGTTTTCATCAACATTAACTTTGACAAACTTTACCGTGCCGGCCATTGTCGCTGCCACCTCTTCAAATACCGGTGCCATCATCCGGCAGGGACCACACCAAGACGCCCAAAAATCAACTACTACCGGCAGATCTGCCTGTAAAACTTCACTCGCAAATTGGCCATCACTGATCTCTAACACATGTTCACTCATTACAAAACCTCCTTGTCTGTTTACCGGTTTTATTAACTAAGCAGCCAAATATTCCACTGTCATAACACATCCAGTCAGGATAAGTTCAGGGAAGGAATATACATATTGTACCAAATAACCGCTGTTACCCGCAATACTTACCCGCAATGATCTTTTCCTGCAGTAATTGTACCAAACCTGAACCAAAAGAGTATTACAGTATCGTTAACAATTGTAGCTTCTCCCGTATAATGCAATTCATTCGCCGCAGTTTGTCAGCACCGGTGCTGCAGCCTTGTACTGCCGGCATCCTCCTGGCCTGACAGCGTAAAAGAGGCTGCTGCCAGCCTCTTTTCATGTTTATCTTACGAACCGTGCACAGCGCCGCCAAGGTAAGCATTTTTAATATCTTCACTCTGCATGATTTCCTTGGCTGAACCGGACATAACAATTTTACCGGTTTCCAGGACATAGGCTCGATCCGCAATGGAGAGAGCCATATTAGCATTTTGCTCAATAAGAAGAATTGTTGTTCCCTGTTTATGAATCTCCTTAATAATATCAAAAATCTGACGTACTAAAATTGGTGCCAGACCCATGGACGGTTCATCCAGCATCATTAGTTTTGGTCTGGACATTAGAGCCCGCCCCATGGCCAGCATTTGCTGTTCTCCGCCCGAAAGTGTACCGGCCAGCTGCTGTCGGCGCTCATAGAGACGGGGGAAATGCTCAAATACTTTCTCCAGATTTTTATCCCTGCTCTGCTTATTCTGCGAAAGATAAGCACCTAACTCCAGGTTTTCGAGGACAGACATACTGGTAAAAACCCGGCGTCCTTCCGGCACGTGCGAGATACCTAACTTAACAATTTCCGGAGCAGACATATCGGTCAGCTTGCTGCCCATAAATTCAATACTACCTTCTTTAGCCCGTTCGAGTCCCGAAATAGTGCGGAGGATTGTAGTCTTGCCTGCACCATTGGCGCCAATCAGCGAAACTATCTCACCTTCCTGCACATTTAGCGTTACTCCTTTAATGGCATGAATAGCATCATAGTAAACATGCAAATTTTCAATTTTCAGCATCATTTATCCCCCCCGAGGTAGGCTTCAATTACCTTGGGATTTGTACGGATCTCGACCGGTGTACCCTCTGCAATAATTTTGCCGTAATCCAGCACATAAATGCGCTCACACACACCCATAACCAGTGACATATCATGCTCAATTAAAAGAATTGTGAGGGCAAATTTTTCCCGTATAAACTGTATTAACTCCATTAATTGCTGCGTTTCCTGAGGGTTCATGCCCGCTGCCGGCTCATCCAGCAGCAACAATTTAGGTTCTGTCGCTAAAGCTCTTGCTATTTCCAAACGCCGCTGTTCTCCATACGGCAGGTTTTTGGCCAATTCATCCCTTCTGTCCTCTAAACCAAACAATTCAAGAAAATTAAGTGCTTTTTCTTCAATCTCGCGCTCTTCCGCCACAAATTTACCGAAGTGTGTAATTGCAGCTAAGAACCCATAATTGACATGCTGATGATAAGCTGTTTTCACATTTTCCAGCACGGAAAGATCTTTAAAAAGCCGAATGTTCTGGAAGGTACGCGAAATTCCCTTTTTAGCTATACTGCTGGCTAACAAGCTTTGTTGAGCCGAACAAAGCAGCTCGTCACAAAAGTAGATTTGACCCTCTGAAGGTCTATAAACTCCGGTCAGCATATTAAACACTGTAGTTTTACCGGCACCGTTAGGGCCGATCAGGCCAACCAGCTCTCCCTGCTCGATCTGCAGATTTAAGTCCAAAACTGCTGTTAAACCACCAAAACGCATCGTTAGATCTGTTGTTTTTAAAACCGGCATCATTTATCCCTCCCCTTCCGTACTCTTAGCGGAGGTTAAATCCTGCTTCTGCTTGCTCTTGAAAAATGACTGAACTGCATCCCACGACAGTTCTTTACCACCCATGAGGCCCTGGGGACGGAAGAGCATAATGATAATGAGCATAAACGAATAGATAATCACCCGCAGAGCCTGGAATGCACGCAGCGATTCCGTGGCAAAGGTCAGGAAGATAGCAGCCACAATGGAGCCACTGGTACTGCCCAGACCGCCCAGCACCACCATGAGCAAAATATCTATGGAGACAAGGAAAGAAAAGTCACGCGGTGAAATTGACTGCATTAAATGGGCATAAATACCACCGGCCAGACCGGCGAAAAAAGCAGCCATAACAAAAGCAATAATCTTATACTTCGTAGTGTGTATACCCATAGTTGCGGCCGCAATTTCATCTTCCCGGATCGCAATACAGGCACGACCATAGGAAGAGGTAATAAAGTTGCGGATAATAACTACAGTTAACATGGCTAAAAGATAGGTGGTAATAAAATTGGCATAGGGTTTGATGCCAAAATAGCCACTTGCCCCACCGACAAACTTCCAGTTAATTAACAGCACCCTGATGATCTCACCAAAGCCAAGCGTGGTAATAGCCAGGTAGTCACCACGTAAACGCAGGGTAGGCAGACCGACCAAGAAGCCGACTATGGCAGCGCTTATTCCCCCGATGATCAGGGCCAACAGATAGCGAGGCATACCCACCACTGTCTCAGGGAGCAATAATGCCGGATTCTTGGTAATAATTGCTGAAGCGTAGGCTCCGACAGCCATGAAGCCGGCATGGCCAATAGAAAACTGACCGCAGATACCGTTGATCAGGTTTAGACTAACGGCAGCAATAATAAACATCGCCATTTTACTCATGATATGATCATAATAACCATTAATAATGCCGGCATTTATAAAAACCTGCAGCACAAAGCCACATGTAAGGGCAACAACTAAACTTATAATTGGACGGAATTTTTTCATCGGCAAGCTACACCTTCTCCCTGACGTTCTTACCAAAAATACCCGCCGGTTTAATCAGTAGAATAATAATAAGGATAGCAAAAGCAACGGCATCACGCAGCATGGAATAACCTGCCGCACTAATGGCGTTCTCGGTTATCCCCAGGATCATTCCCCCTACCACAGCACCCGGAATACTGCCGATACCGCCCAAAACTGCCGAAACAAAAGCTTTTAAACCGGGCATACTGCCCATGTTATAAATAATTTTACCGTACGAAACAGCGTAGAGAATACCGCCGGCAGCTGCCAGAGCCGAACCCAGGGCAAAGGTAAAAGAGATAGTAGTGTTGACATTAATCCCCATCAGTTGGGCTGCATCTTTATCCTGTGAAACTGCACGCATCGCTTTACCCATTTTTGTGTTATGCACAATATACTGCAGGGCAACCATTAAAAGTACAGCCACAACCAAAGTCAGTATTTTGTCCGAAGTAAGATAGACATCCTGCATCACTTCATAGCGGGAAATGTCGATCACCCGGGGAAATGCTTTAGGAGACGCGCCGACTGCCTTGAAGTAAACCATTAGATTCTGAAAGAGATTGGAAAGCCCTACTGCCGTCATCAATGCCGCGATCCGCGGTGCATTACGCAAAGGCTTATATGCCAGCCGCTCCATTACAATGCCTATAAGAGCGCAGAAGGCCATCGCCAAAATAAGGGTAGGAACAATAGGAATATTAAATAATGTGATAATAAAGTAACCGGCAAAAGCACCAATCATAAAAACTTCCCCGTGGGCAAAGTTAATTAAGCGGATGATGCCATAAACCATGGTATACCCGAGGGCGATCAGTGCATAGACACTACCCAAAGCGATGCCGTTAATTAACTGCTGTAACACTTGCTGTGCCAGTGTCAATGTTACTCCCCTCCATATAAGAATAAAAGAGGGGTGAGGAAACCCCTCTTTTAACTTGTTCAAAAATGCTTATGGTTCAACAACCTTAGCTACTTCATATTTGCCATCTTTGATCACGTTGACCCAGATAGGCTTGACAGGGTTCCGGTTTTCATCAAAGGTAACGTTACCGCTGACACCAGTATAGCTAATATTGGCTAAAGCATCACGAATAGCCTGTGGTTCGGTAGAACCGGCTTCATCGATGGCTTGTGCCATAATGTAAGCAGCATCATATGCCAGTGCAGCCAGGGCGTCCGGGGTCTTGCCGTATTTTTCTTCATATGCCTTGAGGAAGTGCTGTACCAGCTCAACATCTGCCGCCGGTGAATAGTGGTTAGAGAAATATGCGCCTTCTTCGGCTCCCTGCGCCAGGGAGAAAAGCTCTGAAGAATCCATGCCGTCTACGCCCAAGAATTTCGCTTCAATACCGGCGGCCCTTGCCTGCTGCATAATGGGACCGACCGTATCATAGTAGGCAGGTAAAAAGATGACATCAGGTTTGGCTGCTTTAACATTTGTCAAGATCGCACTAAAGTCAATGTCTGATTCCAAATAAGATTCTTCAGCCACAATTTTGCCGCCTGCAGCTTCGAATGTTTTCGCGAAGAACTCGGCGAGGCCCACAGAATAATCTGAATCTGACTGCTTAATTATGGCCGCCGTTTTAGCATTAAGTTCTTCTACCGCAAAGGTAGCCATGGCTTCTGATTGGTAATTATCAAGGAAGCAGGCCCGGAAGATATAGTCACCTACTTCAGTTACAGCAGGCGCAGTTGAAGTGGGGGTAAGCATCGGTATTTTTGCCTCCTGCGCAATGGGGGCACCTATGAGCGAGTCACCGGTAGTTACGGAGCCGAGGATGGCTACTACTTTTTCCTGCTCAATCAGCTTACGGAAAGCAGCACCCGTTTCTTCGCCCTTACTTTGGTTATCTTCGTTAAGCAGCAGTAATTTTTTGCCGCCTAAAACTCCGCCTTTGGCATTTATCTCTTCAAAAGCCAGCTTAGTGGCATCCAGCACTGATTGACCAAAGGTGGCAACAGGTCCGGTTGTAGGACTAACAGAGCCGATTTTAATTACGTCCTCATCCTCAACATCATTACCGCCGCCACCGCCCGAGCATCCTGCCAGAGCCGCGGCAACTAACAAAACTACTGCCAAAAGTACACTAAGCTTTTTTTTCATTTTTTCCCCTCCAATTTTTCCTCATATAATAATTATGTACCGCCTGCGGTACAGATCAAAAGATAAAATCCCCCAATTTTATCTTTTGATTATTCCATTATAATCAGAATATTTACTGCATGTCAATCGTTAAATAGAATTT
>JAAYKP010000021.1 GCA_012522335.1 Bacillota bacterium | reverse complement strand
CGGAAAAGATACTGCTGCTGGCCAATGGAGAAGGGAAGGCACAGGCATTAAGAGATGCCGTGTTGGGAGAAATCAATCCCCGGGTTCCCGCTTCTATTCTGCAGCTGCATCATAACTGTACATTTATAATTGATAAGGCGGCGGCCAAATATTTATAATCTGTCCGAACTATATTTATAAAAAAAATCCAGGTGCGAACCTGGATTTTTTATCCGCCAGATCCGGCCCGACTTCTGTAGAAAACCGCACTCTTCCGGTGCCGGTTGTGTTATAATGAAAAAAGATGCCCCATGGATAGTTATACCAAGCAGAGCAATGATTAGCAGGAGGTTATGATGGGTAAAAGAATCAAAGTAAAACCCGGGAAAGGACAGTCAACAGTCGGTTTTTTTGCCGGCTTGGTATTTTGCTGCATTGGTCTTTTTATTGCCATTCCCACAGCCGGTTTGTTTGGCGTCTTTTGGACGGTAATAGCTGTTATCATTACCGCTGTCCATGGGATCAATGCTTTCACCGGTAAAACAATTGCCTCCCATGAAATTATGATTAGTGATGACAGCGAATTCCAGCTGGCAGAAAGAGCTGAAAGGCTTTCGCCGGAAGAGCGCCTGCAGGAACTTCAGGCCCTCTATGATAAGGGATTAATTACGGCAGCAGAATTCCAGCAAAAGCGCAAGAAAATTATTGACAGTATCTAAAAGCAGCTGCGGCTGCTTTTAGAGTTTTGAACGGAAACAGTAACTGCACAGAGTGATCAGTAAAAGAAGTAGGGAAAAAGTGGCAGAAAGTTAAACAAGCAGTTAAGTATTTCTTAAAGCTTTATTAACTCTGTTAAGTCAGACAAGCTCCTATGGTATAATTCATGCTGACAGTCCAAATCTTGTTAAGTGATGTGGTGAGTGATGATGATAAAAAGAATTATAGCCCTGCTGTGTATTTTACTGATTGTTGGTGTAGGTTTTAATTATTATGTACTGGAAACTACTGATGAGCGTTTTGATTTGACAAAAGATCTGCCGCAGCAGGTAGCCGCTGAAATCCCAGACTATGTAATTTATGCTGACCTTCCGCCTGAGCTGATTAAGGCTGTGCTTGCTGTGGAAGACCAGCGCTTCTTTAGTCATTCCGGCGTTGATTTTATTGCTCTAGGCAGAGCGATGCTTGTTAATCTTAGCCGAGGCCGCCTAGTGCAGGGCGGCAGTACCATTACCCAGCAGTTGGCGAAAAATCTTTTCCTTTCGCAGCAGCAAACATTAAGCAGGAAAGTAAAAGAGTTCTTTTTAACCTTTGCCTTAGAAAGAAACTACAGCAAAGAAGAAATTCTGGAGATGTATTTAAATTATAGTTATTTCGGTGCAGGAGCGTACGGCGCTGCTGCGGCCAGTCAAAGGTTTTTTGCCAAGGAGCTGGATCAGCTAACTGTAGAGGAATGTGCCATGCTGGCCGGTGTATTAAAGGGTCCCAGCATTTATAATCCCGTTGAATATCCAGAGCAGGCGGCAGCAAGGCAGACCATTGTTTTAAAGTTGATGGAGGAAAAAGGTTATTTAGCGCAGCCTAATTAAGGAAAAAGGATTTATCAGCCAATAATTATTTTGTGCCCAGCAGCTCTTAAAATGTGAGCCCTTAACGGCTCATTTTTTTCTGAACAGTGACTGTACTTAAGGTACCTGTCTGGTGTACAATGAAATCAATGTGACGAGAGAGTACTGTCGTCTGTGGAGACTAAAGTTGGTGCTGAAATAAATAGCCGGAAAAACCGCTTAACTTGACAAATTAGTAGGAGAAGCTATTATTTAAAGACAAGGAGATTTTATTATGGAGAGGAAAAGGGGTTTAGATAATGACGACAGTTACTCCAACACGGGATGAAGCCTACAAACTGCTGATAAAGTATAATCAAAGCGACAGTTTAATAAAACACGCTTTAACCGTTGAAGGCGTGATGGTTCATTTTGCGGAGCTCTTTAACGAGGATCCGGAGAAATGGGCAATAATCGGCCTCATTCATGATCTTGATTATGAGATGTTTCCGGAGCAGCACTGCCGGAAAACTGAGGAAATTTTACGGG
>JAAYKP010000144.1 GCA_012522335.1 Bacillota bacterium | reverse complement strand
GACAGTTAAATGGCAGCAATGAACTGCGTGATGATGTGACTGTTTTAGTGTGCCGCGCTAAACGTCTCAAGCATAAAATCAGGGATTATATGACAGCCTAATAATGGTAACTCTCTCCCCTCCTCCAGAGGGGTTATTTTTTCGCCGGCAGCAAGCGGGCAGTTATGGCGGCAGGCAGGATTTTAGCAGCGCATCAAGAAAATAAGCTAGTACTGTATCTGTATACCGGGAGTGGTTGCTGTGGAAAAGCTGGTACTGCAGACGATAAAGAAAAGACAGCTGCTTGAGCCTGGAGATAAAGTGCTGGTCGCAGTTTCCGGGGGACCCGATTCTTTATGTTTACTGCATTTATTGCATAAGCTGGCCCCGGCATTACAAATCAGTCTGCATATTGCACATATCAACCACGGACTACGGCCGGAAGCTGCTGCCGAGGCGGCAGCTGTTAAAAAAATGGCACTGCAGATGCAGTTACCCATTACCGTACGCCGACTGGATGTGAAGCGAATTCAACGGCAGCAGCAGCTGTCAGTGGAAGCAGCAGCCCGTGAAGGGCGCTACCGCATATTACTAAGGGTAGCACGGCAGATTGGCGCCGCCCGCATCGCTACGGGGCATCACAGGGATGACCGGGTGGAAACTTTATTGTTAAGATTGCTTTCCGGGAGCGGGCTTGACGGTCTGAAGGGTATTCCCAGCAAACGCCCTTTGGCTCCGGGCATTGAGGTTATCCGTCCCCTGTACGATGTGTCCCGGCGGCAGGTGGAGTCTTACTGCCGGCGCAACCATTTACAGCCACTGTATGATCCTTCTAACAAACAACCGGTATATTTACGTAACCGGGTTCGTCTGCATCTTTTGCCCTTTTTAGAGCGGGAGTTTGGTCCTCAAATTCGCCGCACACTGGCACGCACGATGGACCTGCTGGCTGCAGACAGTTCATTAATTACGGCCTGGACTAAACAGGCTTATGCCGCAGCTGCCGAGACTGCTGAAAACGGTCAGCTTGTGCTGAAGCTTGATGTGTTGTTAGCCTTGGCGGTACCGCTGCAGACCCGGATCATACGCCGGGCATTGTGGCAGGCCGGGGCGAAAAGAATAACTTATCAGCATATTCAACAGGTTCTGGCTGTGGCACGGAGTAAATCTCCTGCGGCCCGCTGCTTTGTTCCCGGCAAAATTATTGTACAGCGTGAGTATAACCGTTTGTTGGTAGGTTACAGCGAGGCTGAACATTTTTCCGGACAGCAGAGGGTGCGGGTCCGGCTGCCGGGCAGAACATATTTACCCTGGAGTAAGGAATGGTTAGAAGCGGAAATAATACCGCGTTCACGCTTAACCTCACTGCAGGCAGGGCCTAACGCAGCATATTGTGCTGCCGATGCGCTGGAGCAGGAGTTATATGTGCGTACGCGTCAGCCGGGAGATAAAGTGCGGCTGTTAGGCAGTCCCGGCAGCCGCAAGGTAAAGAAAATATTAATCGATAAAAAGATTCCGCAGCACAAACGTGACCGGCTGTCCATTGTCACTAACGGAGAGGATATTATGTGGCTGGGCGGGATAGAGATTGCCCATGCTTATCGTGTTACCCCAGACACAAAACAGGTACTGCATTTACAAATCAAATCTGGTTAAAGGATGGTGCTTTATGTCACAAAAATATGTAGAAAAAGTATTATTGACAAGGGAAGAAATTCAAAAGAGAATAACCGAACTAGGCGCAGAGATTAGTCGGGATTATGCTGGGCAGGACTTATTATTAATCTGTGTGTTAAAGGGAGCAGTTATCTTTTTAGCTGATTTAATGCGTCAGATATCGGTGCCTGTAGAAATTGATTTTATGGCTGTTTCCTCCTACGGCGCCGCCACCGTATCTTCAGGTGTGGTCAGAATACTGAAGGATTTGGACGTCAGCATTGAAAACAGACACTGTCTGATTGTGGAGGATATTATTGATACCGGTCTGACATTAAAATATTTGGAAGAAAACTTAAACTCCCGTCAGCCGGCATCATTAAAAATTGTTACTTTACTGGATAAGCCGGAACGCCGGCAGGTTGAAATTGCACCGGACTACTGCGGCTTTCAGATTCCTGATGAATTTGTTGTCGGTTACGGTTTAGATTTTGATGAAAAATACCGTTCATTACCAGATATTTGCGTACTGGGGGAAAAGTAAACTAACTGTGTACCAGTCATGAAGGCAGTGAATTGTTGTGGAGACAAAGGATCTGACAGCCGTTATTTTAGCGGGCGGCAAAAGTTCCCGCATGGGAAAAAACAAGCTGTTATTGCCGCTGGGTGACCGGCCGCTTATTGGTCATCTGATTGCCAGACTGCAGGACAGGTTTGCCCGGCTGTTAGTGGTAACAGATGAACCGGCCCTGTATCGTTCCTTCCCTGTGCAGGCAGTGGAAGATATTATTATTTGTCCTGTTAAGAATTCATTAACGGGTATTCATGCCGGCTTAAAGCATGCGCAGACTCCCTACTCCTTTCTTGTGGCCGGCGATATGCCCTTTGTGCATCCGGCTGTAGTGGAGTTTTTATGCGCGCAGGCGGATAACTATGATGTGACTGTTCCCCGGGAAGGGCAGTACTATCAGCCGCTGTGCGCAGTTTATCACCAAAACTGCATTTTACCCATTGAGCAGCAGTTGGCTCAGGAGAATTATCGGATAGTAAGTTTTTTCAGGCAAGTTCGTGTGCAGCCCGTTGCAGTGGCGGAACTAATGCGTTTTGACCCCACAGGCCTTTCTTTTTTTAATGTCAATACCCCGGAGGATTACCAAGATGCACTGAGCATAGTTAACGGCGGCCGGCTGCGGTGAACTGAGGAAAAAAATTTATAAAAGTAATAAAATCGTTAGAATTAACCGGCAGTAATAAGATAGGATGTAGTAGGACCAATATTTCTTACCGCTCAGCTTTGTGGCTGCTGTGCAGCTGTACCTGGCAGTATGTTTGGCGCCTTGTCGCTAAGGACAGAATATGTTACAATTGACAAATGAGGTAAACTGGGCCTTGAAGAGAGGAGGCAGTTTTTTGAATCGATTTTTTCGGCAGGCAATGTTTTATATTGT
>JAAYKP010000020.1 GCA_012522335.1 Bacillota bacterium | reverse complement strand
GTGGCTGTACAGCAGGACAGAAGAGACAGTTATCAGCTAAACGGGTGGCTGCCCAGAAAGGTATCTGCCATTGGTTTAGCGCTTTGTCAGAAGCCGACAGCAGGAAGCGGGAAAAATACCACAATGTACCCCTTGCAATCTGGGGCGGAATATACTATAATAACATTTGTGTCGGGGCGTGGCGCAGCTTGGTAGCGCGCTTGACTGGGGGTCAAGAGGTCGCAGGTTCAAATCCTGTCGCTCCGACCATTAAAAAGCATTTAACCACGGTGTTTTTCGCACCGTGGTTTTTTCTTTTTCGAGCACCCTTATCATAAAAAGTACATTATATGATACGCGTGAAAGCAGTTTCCGTTTATACGCTTTTTCATATTATTGACTTAATTAATATTTTTAAAAGTTCTTTAACACTTTACCTTGACATCACATTAAAATTCACTTACAATGATAGGAAAATTACAACGAGGTAATGCTTGTCAACGGGTTGGGGGCCCAAAACAAGAAAAAAAATTGGGAAGTAGGTGTATGCATGAAACGAAGAATTATATCTTTGCTGATGGTAGTTCTGATGGCTGTAGCGGTAATGATTACAGCTGCGGGGTGCCGTAGGGAAGATACCGAACCGAAAACAGGGGGCGACACGATTATCATTGGGGGGGCAATGTCTCTGACAGGTATCCAGGGTCCACTTGATGCACCGGCTATTGAGGGGATCGAGGTAGCTATCGATGAGATTAATGCCAGCGGCGGTATTAACGGGAAAATGTTGGAGTTCCGCAACATGGACTCAAAATCAGTTTCGGCAACCGCTGCTGAAGTAGCCAAACAGCTGATTGACCAAGGCGCCGTAGCCATTATTACCTCTTCGGATTATGACTTTGGCGGTCCGGCAGCGCGCGCAGCCCAGGAAGCCGGTATTGTCGGCATCAGCCCCAGTGCTTCCTCGCCGCTGTTCGGCAGCACGATGCTTGGCGATAAGCAGTTTACACTCTCCATGTGGAACACCACCATGGGTGCCGTGATGGCAGAAAAGGCCTACGTAAAAGATGGCTTAAAAACATGCTACGTGATTACTGACGATTTTATCGATTACACCAAGAGCTTATCCCGTTACTTTGTACAGTGCTTTGAGAGACTGGGTGGTAAAATACTGCGGGAGGATGTTTTCAGCCAAGGTAAAGTTGATACCGCTGCTCTGATTGCACACTACAAAGCTTTACCGGAAAAGCCCGACTTTATCTACATAAGCTCGTACATGCCCGATCTCGGTACGATTATCAAGGAATTCCGTACCGCAGGTATAGATTCCCCGATCTACGGCGGCGATGCTTATGATGATCCGGCACTCTTTGAACTGCTCGGTCCGGAATTTGGGAACAAGATTTATTGGGATTCTCACAGCTTTAACAGTGAAGAGGCGGTCCCCGGATTTAACGAGTATAATGCAGCTTACAAAAAGAAACACGGCAAAGATGTAGATGCACCCTGGTCAATGGCAGGTTATGACGTCGTCATGGTACTGGCCGAGGCTATGCGTGCAGTGGGTACAGACGGCGATGCCATGGCCAGGTATATGGAAGAAAACACCTTCGATTTGCTGACAGGAAGGCTGGATTGGTCAGATGCGGCAAGCGGTCACGAGCCCAACAAGGCTGCGGCTGTGATGGAGCTTGTCAACGGTAAGCCTGTCTTTATCGAATGGGCAACTCCCGAGTACCTGCCCCGGCCGTAACTGTTCCTTGCCGGGCAGCCGGAACTATTTGTGCAAATCATGATCTATTAGGACAAAACAGCGTTTGAGATAAGTGCAAGCGTGTTCTATTGAGAGCACGCTTGCAGTTTTGGAGAGTGACATTATGGAAAGCAAATCGACTTTCACCGTGAAAGGACTTAGCAAGTCTTTCGCCGGCCTGAAAGCAGTAGATGATGTCAGCCTGCAGCTGGAAACGGGCGAAATTCTGGGATTGATTGGTCCCAACGGGTCTGGTAAGACGACATTGATTAATCTGATGACGGGTATGCTGGAAAAAGACAGTGGACAGATTTTAATCGACAATCATAACATCGGCGAAATGCCCGCTTACCGTGTTCCTTTTTATGGCTTAGTGCGCACTTATCAAACTATTCGTATTTTTAAAAACCTCAGCTGCCTCGAAAATGCGATGATTGGTGCTCTTGGTGTCGGAACTAAACATCGTGAAGCAGCACAGCTGGCAGTGGCGCTGTTGGAAGAGTTGGGACTGGGAGACAAGATTGAGCTGTCTGCTCAGAGTTTAACCTTTCGTGATCAGCGTTTG
The DNA here is from genome assembly GCA_012522335.1 of Bacillota bacterium. Taxonomy (GTDB): domain Bacteria; phylum Bacillota; class Dethiobacteria; order Dethiobacterales; family Dethiobacteraceae; genus UBA9865. The sequence goes on along the minus strand of JAAYKP010000020.1, from coordinate 47,432 downwards.
CTGGAGATTGCGCGGGCTTTGGCAGCAAAACCTAAATTTATGCTGCTCGACGAACCGGCAGCCGGCCTGAACGAAGAAGAAACAGATGAGCTGCTGTCCCTGTTGAAACCGATGCCCCACAGCAAGCAGGTCGGCATTATTATCGTCGAACATGATATGAGGCTAATTATGAATCTTTGCGACCGTCTGCATGTGCTGAACTATGGAAGAACTATTGCTGAAGGCAAGCCCGAGGATGTGCGTAACAATCCGGAGGTAGTTAAGGCCTATTTGGGGAGTGCTGCTCATGAACAATAACCCGGTTCTGCAAATCTCGGATCTTTATGTGGCTTATGGTTCCATCCTGGCTCTCCATGGAGTTTGTATGGAAGTACATAAAGGTGAATTGGTAAGCATCTGTGGAGTCAACGGTGCGGGAAAATCGACAGTCTTAAAAGCCATAGCCGGAGTGCTGAAGCCCCGTTCAGGCAGTATTCGCTTTAAGGGTAAGGAAGTCGCTGGCTATAAGCCGGAACAGCTCCATAAAATGGGGATGGCTTTGGTGCCGGAAGGACGTGAGATCTTTCCCTCGTTGACAGTAGAAGAGAACCTGCGCATCGGAGCTTATGGACGTCGCCTGGACAAGAGCTTTGCTGCCGACTTAGAGGATTTATTTAACCTTTTTCCCATTTTGAAGGAACGCTACCATCAGGCAGGGGGACTGCTGTCCGGTGGTGAACAGCAGATGCTGGCCATCGCGCGCGGCCTCATTTCAAAACCCGATCTACTGATGTTGGACGAACCGTCACTGGGGCTTTCACCTGCCCTTGTTGACCAAATTTTTGAGCTGATTATCGAACTTAAGTCCCGCAACATCACTATCCTGCTGGTCGAACAGAATGCCCAAAGGGCTCTGGCCATTGCTGACCGTGCTTATCTTTTTGCCAACGGCCGGGTTGAGTATTCCGGCCAACCACAGGAACTGATGGGCAACGTGGACATCACGTCGGTGTATCTGGGCCATAATGGAGGCGATGTTTGATGAATGCAGAAATTTTATTTGAGTTTGTCATCAATGTGCTCAGCATGGGCAGTCTGTACGCCTTGATATCATTAGGTTTGGTATTTGTTTTTGGTATCTGCCAATTAGTTAATTACGCCTATGGCGAATATATTACCGTCAGCGGCTATGTTCTGTATTTTCTTGGTGTTTTTACCAATCTGCCCTGGCCGGTTGTTTTTCTTTTAGGTATCCTGGCCGGTGTAGCAATTGGTTTCTTCAGTGAACTGGTCGCCTTCCGGCCCTTTCGGGAACGCTCACTTGATGCCCTGCTGGTCACCTCCTTTGCGGTCAGCATCATTCTGCAGCGGCTGTTTCAATTGGGTATCAGTCCGCGTTCAAAAGCTGTACCCGTACCGGCATTTTTTAATCTGAACATCCAATTATTTGGTGTAATTACCCCGCTGCGCAACCTGTTGATCATCGGGACTACCATTGTGCTGCTGACTGTTCTGGTACTGATCATGAAATATACTACACTGGGTATTGCTATGCGCGGTGCTTCGGAAAATTTTGTCACCGCCCGCCTGATGGGCGTGCCGGCTAATCTGATGATTTCTGCTGCTTTCATTATCAGCGGTTTGCTGGCCGGCGTGGTGGCCATCTTCTGGTCTGCGCGCACAGGTTCCGTTGAACCTATGATGGGCGGGACGCCTTTGTTAATTGGCTTTATCGCTGTGGTTATCGGCGGGATGCATTCTTTACCCGGGTCAGTGCTGGGCGGGTATGTCTATGCCTTTATTTCTAACGTACTCTCGCTGACACTGCCATCCTCTTTACTGTCATTCCGTGATGCTTTTATGTTTGCGATTGTTATCGCCTTTCTTGTGTTAAAACCTGAAGGACTGCTGCGTGGTAACTACCAGGAGGAGCGTGTAGGATGAATCTATCAAAGGAACTATCTACCCGGCAGGAGAGTGCAAGACATGCTGCCGCCAAAGATTATACCGAGTACTTTAGTTTTTCCCGTAAGTCCTCGACGGTAGTTATTTTGATCGCTATCCTGGTTGTCATCGGCTATTTTATCTGGTGGCTGAACATTCCTTTCATTGAGGATATTTTTACAGCCGGCACCATTACTTTAATTATGGCCCTCGGTTTTCAGCTTTTTATGGGCAACTCCGGTGTCCTGAATTGGAGTTATGTCGGCTATGTCGGAATCGGGGCATTTGCCTCGGCGATCTTCTCGATGACACCGTCGTTTAAGGCAATGCAAATTCCAACTATGTATCCGTTTCTGGTTAATCTGCACCTGCCCTTTCCAGTGGCTTTGGTAGCCGGAGCAATGGTGGCCATGATTGTGGCAGCCCTTGTCGCCTGGCCTTTGATGCGTCTTTCTGACGCGGTAGGAGCAATTACCCAGTTTGCACTGCTGATTGTGATCAATGTACTGCTTTCCCAATGGTCACAAATAACTAACGGTCCCAGGACTTTTACCCTGGGCGGTACGCGTCTGACCTCGCTCTGGGTGGCCCTTGGCGTGGCGGTGCTGGTTATTATCATTGTTTATTATTTTAAAGAATCTTCCCTGGGTCTGAAACTACGGGCTACCCGCGATGATCGTTATGCTGCCCGATCCAGCGGAATCAATTTTGTGGCAGTACGTTATTACGCCTATGTGGTGAGCGCTTTTATCGGCGGCCTTGCCGGAGGCTTATATTCACACTATATCCTTTCCATTACTGCCGCTTCTTTTTATATGGGTGAGCTGTTTATGATTCTTTCCATGCTGGTGATCGGCGGTTCCATGTCTGTCTCAGGAGCATTTTTCGGGACACTGTTTGTAACCCTCATGCGTCAGTTTTTGCGGCAGGCTGAAAACTTCCTGACCAGGAGCGGTTTTGAGGCCTCCGGTTCAACAGAAATTGTTGTTGCTGTACTGATGATTATTTTTCTCGTCTGGCAGGCGGACGGTATTACCGGTGGAGAAGAGCTGACGTGGGAAAAAATCAAACGTAGATTGCCCAACGGTAAGAAAAGCAGAGAAAAGGTTTCAAAAAATGTAAAACAGGAGGAGAAGGCATGAAATCATTAAGTAACGACCAGGTATTCTATGCCTTTGCACCAGACCTGGAGCCCCACTTAACGGTGGACCAGGGTGAGGAGTTTGTGCTGAATACCTGCGATTGCTTTGAGAATCAGTTGAGCTCTGATGAAGACACCCTGGACAAACTGGATTGGAACAGAATTAATCCGGCAACGGGACCGGTTGCTATCTCAGGAGTCAAACCGGGCAACGTAGTTCGTATTGACATTAAAAAATTGGAGCTGACCGGTAAATCGGTTATGACTACCATTCCGGGAGCAGGAATGATTAGCGGTATTACCGAAGCTTCGACGCGGGTAATGGATAACGATGATGGTGTGCTGACCGTAGCGACGGAGAAAGGCGAGCTGCAGCTGCCCTTAAAACCTATGATCGGCGTCATTGGTTTGGCTCCGGCTGAAGGAAGCATACCAACCGGTACACCGGGCAAACACGGCGGCAATATGGACTGCAATTTGATTGGCGAGGGTGCCTCACTTTATCTGCAGGCCGCTGTGGAAGGTGGTCTGTTTGGCTGCGGTGATGCCCACGCTTTGATGGGTGACGGTGAAGTTTTGGTTTGTGGTGCAGAAACGCCGGCGCGGGTAACTTTAGCGGCAGCCGTAGTTGATGTGCCGCAGCTGCCGACGCCCTTTGTGGAAACTGAAGAGCTGTACGCGGCCATTGCTACAGCAAAAACTTCAGACGAAGCGCTTAAAATGGCAGTGGACAATATGTTTGCTTTCCTGACAGGCATTGTTGGTTTGAGTGAAGGAGATGCCGGTCGTTTAATGAGCCTGGTGGGCGATTTGAAGTTCTGCCAGGTAGTAGATCCGGAGATTACGGTGCGTTTTGAGTTTCCGAAAGCTGTACTTGCCCAGTTAGGTTTTGCGGGCATTGGCGTTTAGCTCGCAAACCGGTACGTGAAAACAGCTGACACTTTGCTGTAAAGGTTGAATCCCACCGCCGCCCTCGGTAGAAGAGGGCGGTTTTTATATCTCCTGCTTTTTTGCTGTGTCAGATTGCTTTAAGCGGCAGTATAAACCGGCGCTGTTCCCAGCGCTAAGCAGGGAGGGGCAGGGTTCGGTTTACACTGTCAAAATAGTATGGTAATATAAAATAGTCTGACTATGGTGTCAGTTAGGGTGTAGGTATGAACTGAACAGGGCGCGTCCTCTTCTTTTAATTCCAGAAGGTGTGGTCAGCTTAAACAAAGGAGGGTAATTCAATGTCAGCACCGCAAAGAGTTTCAAGTGTAGTTGTTAATACATACGGTCTTGCTAATTTAGGATTTTCGCTCATGGTCAGTATGACCTCCAATTACTATGCTTTTTTTCTGACTGATGTTCTTTTTATGCCTGCTGCTGTAATGGCAACACTGATGATGGTTTTAAATTTACTGGACATGTTAACTGTGCCTGCTGCCGGGGTAATTATGCAGAAATCAAACCTGCCCTGGGGCAAAAATCGGTCCTGGATGCTGATCGGACCGCCAATCACCCTGGTTACTTTTACGCTCATTTTTACCAATCCCCCCGTAGACTCTGTTTGGCGTTATGTTTGGATCGTGATTGTTTATACTATTGCCCATGGCTCCTATAATCTCTCGTTTGGGGCGCTCAATGCCATGCTGCCCATTTTGGGCAGAAATCCGAAGGACAGGGCCATTCTTTCTATCAGACGACTGCAGTTCAGCTCTGTTAGCCGCTTTATCTTTGGCGCAATCTCGATGCCGATGCTGCTCTTTTTTACAGGCGGAGGCGCGGCTGTGCCGGGTGTGCGCGGTTTTACTTTTACTGCACTAATTCTATCCTCAGTCATGTTAATGATGTTTTGGCTGGTGTTTAAAGTTACTGAACCTTATGAAAGTGGTAGCACAACCCGGGCAGAACAAAAGAAAAGTGAGCTGTCGGGGAAGGAAATGCTGCAGCAGCTTTTTAACAGTCCTCCTTTATTGGCTCTGATCTTTGGTGAAACAGCCCGCAATGTCGCTGCTTTTGCTTTAACTTACACCATTGCTTACTACTTCCGTTATGTAATGCAAAATATGGCCCTAATGCCGGTATTTATGTCATCCATAGCAGTCATCGGAGTGGGAGCATCCATACTTGTGCAGCTTGTCAACAAATTTATGGATAAAAGACATATTTATACAAGCGGATTATTTTTGTGTTTAGTCGGACACACGCTGGCATATCTTTTTGCCCGTGATTTAATCACTTTTATCATCTTTATGGGCATTAATCAGATTGGCATTTCTTTCATGATGGGAATTTCCTTTGCCATGTTTTCTGACTGCTGCGACTATGGCAAATTAAAGACCGGCAAAGATGCCACGCCCTTTATTATGAACCTTTCCAACCTTTCTCCCAAGTTGGGCAAAATTGTCTCCAGTGGTGTGATTGGTTTCTCTCTGGCGGCAATTGGCTATGTGGCAGATATGGAGTACACCCCGCAGCTGGCTGCCAGTATTCGTGCCATTCTGCATTTAGTACCCATGGTTTTTATTGCCCTTGCCCTTGTTATCACCACTCTGTTTAACAAGCTTACCACAGCTAGGGTCTTGGATATACAGAACCAGCTTCGTGCTGCCCGGGAAGCTGAATCAGCGTCAACTAACTAAAATATATGATTATTTATTGTTTTCACTTAAAGCAGACTAGTCAACAATATTGACCAATATAAAAGATTCAGAAAAGTCTTGCATGCGGCTGCAGATTATGATATCTTAATATCGTAGGACAAGTTAACGAATTTTCAAAAAATTGGATAACAATTCTACTCCAGTCTTGACAATTAGGTAATATGATAGTTTTTCAAAGCATAAAAGTGTATTAACTTAGGTTTGTACACTTTTTGCAAAATAAACTGGAGGTGAAAATGTTAATGCAGAAAGAACTTCTAAAAAGTTTTGTAGATATGGATGAAGCTGAAGCTGTCAGGATCGCCAGGGAATTGGTTGAGACTGAGGGTGGCGCAGTAGCAGTCCTTGACACCTGTAAAGAAGCCATGGAAGAGGTGGGTAGATTATTTGAAGCCGGTGAGTATTTCTTATCAGAGTTAATTGCTGCCGGTGATATGTTTAACCAGATCATGGAATTTACCCTACCTAAGCTGCAGGGGGGCGAAGTTGCCAGTATCGGGACCATGGTTTTAGGTACTGTTTTGGGTGACGTACATAACATTGGTAAGGATATTTTTAAAGTGATGGCCGAAGCATCGGGCATCAATGTCATTGACATAGGCATTGATGTGCCGCATGAAAAGTTCGTGGAAGCAATTAAAGAACATAAGCCGGAAATTGTTGGTATGAGCTGCCTAATTACTCTCGGTGTTGATTCCATGAAGCGGACAATTGAGGTGATTGAGGAAGCCGGTCTGCGCGACGACATTAAGATTATTATTGGCGGCGGCCGCGTTAGCCAGGCTGTCATGGAGCACGTGGGCGCTGATGCCTGGGCAGACGACGCCGCGCGTGGTGTGCGTTTAAGCAAAGAATTGCTCGGATAAGGGGTGAACTTAATGGTTAGTCCGGAAGCGAAAAAGCTGGCAGAAGAACGGGCGGCAAGGATGCAGGCAGCTCTGGATTTAAAAGAGCCGGATCGTGTGCCTTTCACAGGCTTGGGCGGCGATGTAATTCCTGCTTATGCCGGTATCACTTCTTATGAGTATGAGTTTGATTTTGAAAAGAACCGGCAGGCAGCCGTTAAGTGGTTTACGGACTTCCCCAGTGACAGTGCCCCCAGGGTGGGACTTGGTGGCTTAGATAACCAGTCAATGGGTGTAGCCTTTCAAGATTATCCGGAGATCGTAAGCGGCGTTAACTCAGTTAACGGTCCCATGAATGATGTTCTCAAGATGAAGTTTGTCCGTTTCCCGGGCAGAGAACTTGATGAGAACAGTGCCCGCCAGTTCATAGGCGGCAAGAACATGGAGCCGGAGGAGTATGATCAGTTAATTGCCGACCCGGTCAAATTCTGCTTCGAAGTAATTATGCCGAGAATTTCGGGCGGGTTAAAGGACTTAGGTTCTCCCGCTTCGCTGGCTACCATGGCCCGCTTTGGTCTGGAAAAAGCGAGACAGGATGCCGAAATGGCGAAAACGATGCAGGCCTTGATGGAATTGGGTTATTACTTTGCTCCCAGAGGTGTCTGCCTGGCTCCCCTGGATTTAATCAGTGACCAGCTGCGCGACATACCCAACCTTATTCTGGATTTGCGCCGCTATCCCGACAAAGTTAAGGCTGCAGCGGAAGCATTGGTAGAGCCCATGGTTAAAATGGGAACGATGAGCATCAAGGCGGGAGCAAAGGAGTGTTTTATCCCACTGCATTTGAACGAGTATCTCTCGCCCAAACAATATAATGAGTTTTACTGGCCAACCTTGAAAGAAGTTATTCTTAAACTGGTTGAGGCGGGCATGAAGGTTCAGGTGTTTTTTGAGGGTTGGCATGACGCTCACCTGGAGACAATCCTTGAGCTGCCTGCCGGTTGGGGTACAGCTTATTTTGAAAAAACAGATGTGCGTAAAGCAAAGAAACTGCTGCAGGGACATACCTGCATCATGGGTGGTATTGATGTAAGTGATATTATCAGCCTGACCCCGGCTCAATTGGACGAAAATATTAAGAAGCTTTTTGACGAAATGGCACCCGGTGGCGGTTTCATCTTCTCACCCAATATCGGCACCTGCCCACGTGAGACGCCTATCGAAAACGTCAGGGCTGTTTACGAAGCTGTAGAGAAGTATGGTAAGTATTAATAAATAGGCTGACAGGGGCCTGCCCCCTGTCAGCTCTCAGTTAACAAAATATTGTAGTGGTGCTGTAGACGGATGCAATAAGTAATTTGGCTGATTTAGTGCAAGTATTAATTCATCTGGAGGTGTACTGTTTTATGCGGGAAGAATTGTTAAGAAGTTTTGTTGACATGGATGAGCAGGAGGCAGTAAGAATCGCCAGGGAATTGGTTGAGACTGAGGGCGGTGCGGTAGCAGTCCTGGACACCTGTAAAGAAGCAATGGAAGAGGTAGGGAGATTATTTGAAGCCGGTGAGTATTTCTTATCAGAGTTAATAGCTGCCGGCGACATGTTTAATCAGATTATGGAATTCACCCTACCTAAACTGCAGGGGGAAGAAGTTGCCAGCCTCGGTACCATGGTTTTAGGTACTGTGCAGGGTGACGTACATAACATCGGTAAGGACATCTTTAAAGTTATGGCCGAAGCTTCCGGCATCAATGTGATTGACATCGGTATTGACGTACCCCACGAAAAGTTTGTGGAAGCAATCAAAGAGCATAAGCCGGAGCTGGTTGGCATGTGCTGCTTAATTACTCTCGGTGTTGATTCTATGAAGCGGACCATCGAAGTAATTAAGGAAGCCGGCCTGCGTGATGACATTAAGATTATTATCGGCGGCGGTCGGGTCAGCCAAGCCGTGATGGAGCACGTTGGCGCTGATGCCTGGGCTGACGATGCAGCGCGCGGCGTTCGTTTAAGCAAAGAATTGCTTGGTAAGGAGTGAAGAGCATGGCAGTAGATGCAAAGCAACTGGCTGCAGAAAGGGCGGCAAGACTTAAAGCTGCTGTAGAACTGAAGGAGCCAGACCGCGTTCCTTTTACAGGTATTGGCGGTGATGTAATCGCTGCTTATGCCGGCATTACCAGCTACGAGTTTAATTTTGACTACGAAAAACAGTGTCAGGCCATCATCAAATATGTTAAGGATTTTCCCAGCGATCAGCCGGTGATTGGCATGACGGGGTTAGGTAATCATGTTGCCTCAATGGCCTTTTCTGATTATCCCGATCTGTACCCCATTATTTCCCGTGTTGATGGTCCGACTAATGATATTCTGGGAGTTGACTACTGCCGCTTTCCCGGACGGGAACTGGATGAAAACAGCAGTCCCCAGTTTATCGGTAGGGAATATATGTCGGCGGAAGAATACGATGAGTTGATTGCTGATCCTGTGAAGTTCTGTTTTGAAAAAATTCTTCCCCGGATAGTGAGAGCTTTCCGGGATATGAAGGCACCTGAAGCTCATGCTGCTATGGCACGTCTGGCCCTGGAAAAAGCCAAAGCCGGGGCTGCTATGAGAGACATGTTTAGGCAGCTGCAGGAGCTTGGCTATGCTCCTGGCGGATTATCTGTCTTTTTCGCGCCCTTGGATTTTATTGGCGATCAGCTGCGTGACATTCCTAATCTAATTAAGGATTTGCGGCGCTATCCGGACAAAGTCAAGGCAGCCACTGAGGCTGTGCTGGAACCGCTGTTAAAGGTGTCAGTTAATGCTAAAGGGCCTGGTGTAGAGACAGCGATGATACCTCTCCATTTAAACGAATACCTGTCGCCGGCTCTCTATAATGAGTTTTATTGGCCTACCTTGAAAGAAGGAATACTGCGTCTGGCTGAACTCGGCATGAAGTCTCAAGTCTTCTTTGAAGGCCGGCATGACGCTCATCTGGAAACAATCCTTGAACTGCCTGCCGGTTGGGGTACAGCTTATTTTGAAAAGACTGATGTGCGCAAAGCGAAAAAGCTGCTCCAGGGTCATACCTGCATTATGGGAGGCATTGATGTAGGTATGGTTATCAGCAGCACTCCCGCCAAGCTTGATGAATATATTAAGGAAATTTTAGGTGAAATGATGCCGGGTGGCGGTTTCATTCTCGCCCCCAACATTGGCAACTTGCCGCGCGAAACTCCCATTGAGAATATTAGAGCTGTCTATGAGGCTGTGGAGAAGTACGGTAAGTACTAAGAATTATTTCTTTTGCTGATAGCTGATGGGGTCAACCCCCTGGCTATAGATAAAACCGGAGGTGACTTTATTTAATGCGTGAAGAGTTGTTGAAAAGTTTCGTCGACATGGACGAGCAGGAAGCCGTAAGAATTGCCAGAGAACTGGTTGAGTCTGACGGCGGAGCAGTAGCAGTATTGGAAACCTGTAAAGAAGCAATGGAAGAGGTAGGCAGACTGTTTGAAGCCGGTGAATATTTCTTGTCCGAGTTAATTGCTGCCGGCGATATGTTTAATCAAATTATGGAATTCACCCTACCTAAACTGCAGGGAGACGAAGTTGCCAGCATTGGGACCATGGTCTTAGGTACTGTCCAGGGGGACGTGCATAACATTGGTAAGGATATCTTCAAGGTTATGGCGGAAGCCTCCGGCATCAATGTTATTGATATCGGTATTGATGTTCCCCATGAAAAGTTCGTCGAAGCTATTAAAGAACATAAGCCTGAACTTGTCGGCATGTGCTGCTTAATCACCCTCGGTGTTGATTCCATGAAGCGGACCATCGAGGTCATAAAAGAAGCCGGCCTGCGCGATGACATTAAGATTATTATCGGCGGCGGCCGGGTCAGCCAAGCTGTCATGGAGCACGTGGGCGCTGATGCCTGGGCTGACGATGCAGCGCGCGGTGTTCGCCTAAGTAAAGAATTACTTGGTAAGGAGTGATCTCATGGTTAGTCCCGAAATGCAAAAATTAGCACAAGAGCGTGCTGCTCGCATGCAGGCTGCTATTGAGTTAAAAGAGCCTGATCGCGTGCCCTTTACCGGTTTGGGCGGTGATATAGTAGCAGCTTATGCCGGAATTACTGCCTATGAGTTTGAGTTTGATTTTGAAAAGAACCGTCAGGCGGCTATTAAGTGGCTTAAAGATTTTCCCGCCGACAGTCCTGTCGGCGGCATTGGCGGTTTAGATAACCTGGCCATGTCCGTTGCCTTTGTTGACTTCCCTGATCTGGCTAACCAGTTCTTTATGGTTAACGGTCCCATGAACGATGTGCTCAACATGAAATTTGCCCGCTTCCCCGGCAGACAGCTGGATGAATACAGCAGCCGGCAGTTCATTGGCGGCAAGAACATGGAGCCGGAAGAGTACGACGAGTTAATTGCTGATCCGGTTAAGTTCAGCTATGAGAAAATTTTGCCCCGTATTGCCGGCAATTTAGCCGATTTGGGATCTCCCACTTCCTTGGCTACCATGGCCCGCTTAGGCATGGTAAAAGCCCAACAGGCTGCTGAAATGAGAAAAACCGGAGCCGCCTTGGCCGAATTAGGCTATCCCACAGGTGGCGGTTCAACCTTTGCTTTTGCGCCACTGGATTATATCGGTGACCATTTACGGGATCTGCCCAATTTGGTGCTTGATATCCGCCGCTATCCGGATAAAGTAAAGGCGGCAGCAGAAGCGATTTTAGAAGTTCTGGTTAAATGGACGCTGCAGGGTAAAGCTGCCGGCGCGGTACAAGCCGGTTTCCCGCTGCACCTGAATGAGTACCTTTCACCTAAACTGTATAGAGAATTCTATTGGCCGACATTAAAAGAGTATATTTTGCGTTTGCGGGAAGAAGGCATGAGATCCCGGCTGTTCTGTGAAGGCTGGCATGATGCTCACCTTGACACCTTCTTAGAACTGCCTGCCGGTTGGGGAATTGCAGCCTTCGAAAAAACCGATGTACGCAAGGCGAAAAAAGTATTGGCAGGTCATACCTGTATCTCAGGCGGCATAGATGTCGGTGTGGTTATTAGCGGTACGCCTGCCGAGATCGATGAGTACATTAAGCGGTTATTAGGTGATATGATGCCTGGTGGCGGCTTCATCCTCGGTCCCAATGTGGGCAACCTGCCGCGCAACACACCAATTGAAAATGTAGCTGCAGTTTATGAAGCTGTAGAAAAGTACGGCAAGTATTAATTTTAATGCTGGCGGCTGACAGGGAAGCCCCTGTCAGCCGGTCAGCGCAGCTGAAGGAAAGAGTCAGCTGTAACGGCAGCATAACAGTGTAATGCTGATTATGTTATATAAAAATTTGGAGGTGACATGCATGCGTGAACAGTTGTTGAAAAGTTTCGTTGACATGGACGAGCAGGAAGCAGTAAAAATTGCCAGAGAACTGGTTGAGACTGACGGCGGCGCAGTAGCAGTATTGGATACCTGTAAAGAGGCAATGGAAGAGGTAGGCAGACTGTTTGAAGCCGGTGAATATTTCTTATCCGAGCTAATTGCTGCCGGCGATATGTTTAATCAGATTATGGAATTCACCCTACCTAAACTGCAGGGGGAAGAAGTTGCCAGCCTCGGTACCATGGTTTTAGGTACTGTGCAGGGTGACGTACACAATATCGGTAAGGACATCTTTAAAGTTATGGCCGAAGCCTCCGGCATCAATGTGATTGATATCGGTATTGACGTACCCCACGAAAAGTTTGTGGAAGCAATCAAAGAGCATAAGCCTGAGCTTGTTGGCATGTGCTGCTTAATTACTCTCGGTGTCGATTCTATGAAGCGGACCATCGAAGTAATTAAAGAAGCCGGCCTGCGTGATGACATTAAGATTATTATCGGCGGCGGCCGGGTCAGCCAAGCTGTGATGGAACACGTGGGCGCTGATGCCTGGGCAGACGATGCCGCCCGCGGTGTTCGCTTAAGTAAAGAATTACTTGGTAAGGAGTGAGCTAAATGGTAAGCCCTGAAATGCAAAAATTAGCTGAAGAACGTGCAGCGCGCATGAAAGCGGCTAATGAGCTAAAAGAGCCCGACCGTGTGCCGTTTTCAGGCTTAGGCGGTGACATTATCGCTGCATATGCCGGCATCTCCAGTTATGAATACAACTTTGATTTTGAAAAAAACCGTCAGGCCATCATTAAGTGGAACACAGATTTCCCGGCGGATAGTCCCCAGGGCGGTGTCGGTGGGTTAGATAACCTTTCCCTGTCGGTAGCCTTTGTCGATTTCCCCGATTTGGCTAACAGCATTTTTATGCTCAATGGCCCCATGAATGATGTGCTGGATATGAAATTTGCCCGTTTCCCCGGCAGGCAACTGGATGAGTACAGCAGCCCGCAGTTTATCGGCGGCAAGAACATGGAGCCGGAAGAGTATGATGAGTTAATTGCTGATCCGCAAAAATTTGCCTATGAAAAAATCCTGCCGCGCATCAGCAATAACTTACAAGATATGAGCTCACCGAAGGCTTTGGCAACCATGGCTCGTTTAGGTATGGTAAAAGCGCAGCAGGCGGCCGAATTAATGAAAACCGGGCAGGCCCTGGCAGAGCTGGGCTTCCCCTCGGGCGGCGGTTTTGGTTTTGGTTTTGCCCCGCTGGATTATATCGGTGACCACCTGCGCGATCTTCCCAATGTGGTGCTGGATATCCGTAAATACCCGGATAAAGTAAAAGCAGCAACCCGTTCCATCCTGGAAGTGCTCTTTAAGCTGGCTATGCAGAATCAACATGCAGATACCATCATGTTCCCACTGCACTTGAATGAGTACCTCTCTCCCAAACTGTATAATGAATTCTATTGGCCCACCTTAAAAGAATTCATCCTGCGGTTGGCTGAGAACGGTAAAAAGTCAAGCTTATTCTGCGAAGGCTGGCATGATCCTCATCTGGAAACCTTCTTAGAGCTCCCCGCCGGCTGGGGTAGAGCTATGTTTGAAAAAACAGATGTCCGCAAAGCGAAAAAGATTCTCCAGGGTCACACCGTTATTCAAGGTGGTATTGATGTCGGTGTGGTCATCAGCGGCACTCCCGCTAAAATTGATGAGTACATGAAAGCCCTGTTGGGCGACATGATGCCCGGTGGCGGTTATATTTGCGGACCGAACGTAGGCAACCTGCCGCGTGAAACACCTATCGAAAACGTTGCAGCAGTCTATGAAGCTATAGAGAAATACGGTAAGTACTAATTTCTCCAACTGAAAACTGGCAGGGGCTAAGTCCCCTGTCAGTTTTTCAAGAAAAAAGAAATGCCCATAATTAATCAGGCTGTGATGGAGTATGTGGGCGCTGATGACTGAGCTGACGAAGAAGCTCGCGGCGTTCGCTGTAGTAAAAACATACTAAGGATAAGAGGTGATATCAAAAATGGTAAGTCCAGAAATGCAAAAGTTAGCAGAAGAGCGTGCAGCCAGAATGCAGGCGGCCCGTGAATTAAAGGAGCCTGATCGTGTTCCTTTTACAGGTCTGGGCGGCGATGTGATAGCCGCTTATGCCGGAATTACTGCTTACGAGTACCAGTTTGATTTTGAAAAAAGTCGTGCTGCCGTCCTCAAATGGCTGAAGGACTTCCCCAGTGACAGTGCCATGATCGGCGCCGGTGGTTTAGACTGCCTGCCACTGGCTGTAGCTTTCTCAGATTTCCCTGACTTGGCAGGTGGCTTCATGGTCGTAAATGGCCCCATGAATGATATCCTGAAAATGAAATTTGCTCGCTTCCCGGGCAGAGAGCTGGACGAAAACAGCAGTCCTCAGTTCATTGGCAGAAGTAATATGGATCCCTCTGAATATGATGAGTTAATAGCTAATCCACAAAAATTCGCCTATGAAAAAATACTGCCCCGGCTTAGCGACAATTTTAAAGATTTAAACTCCCCCTTGGCCCTGGCCACCATGGCCCGTGCAGGTTTGGAAAGAGTCAGACAGGGTGCTGAGATGGCGAAGACAATGGCAGCCATCGCTGAATTAGGGTACCCCTTTGGTCCTGCCGGTGGCTTGTCTTATGCGCCCCTTGATTTTATCGGTGACCATCTGCGTGATATTCCTAATACCGTCTTAGATTTGCGCAGATATCCGGATAAAGTTAAGGCAGCTACAGAATCAATCCTCGAAGTCTTGTTTAAACTGGCAACGGCTAATCCGAATGTTGCCTCTGTCGGTTTCCCTCTCCACCTGAACGAGTATCTCTCGCCAGAACTGTATAAGGAATTCTACTGGCCGACCCTGAAGGAATTTGTTCTGCGCTTAGCTGAAAAAGGAATCAAGTCAAGTATGTTCTGTGAAGGCTGGCATGATCCCCATCTGGAAACCTTGTTAGAATTACCTGCCGGCTGGGGCACAGCTATGTTCGAAAAAACAGATGTCCGCAAAGCGAAAAAGGTTCTCCAGGGACATACCGTTGTTCAAGGTGGTATTGATGTCGGGGTTGTCATCAGCGGTACACCGGCACAAATTGATGAGTACATTAAACAGCTTCTGGATGATATGATGCCCGGTGGCGGTTTTATCCTGGGTGCCAATGTGGGCAACCTGCCGCGCAACACACCTATTGAGAATATTGCAGCCGTCTACGAAGCTGTAGAAAAATACGGTAAGTACTAGATTTAACTGGCGGCTGACAGGGAGCTGCTCCCTGTCAGCCTGTCCAGGTGATTTTTATGGGGAATGGAACTGGTTAGACAGGCATAGAATTAACTAAATATTGTGTAATTTGAAAAAACTCTGAATAGGGGTGAAGCTATGATAAGTCATGAGATGAAAAAAGTGGCGGAAGAGCGCGCAGCAAGATATAAAGCGGCTGTGGAACTGAAAGAACCTGACCGCGTGCCTTTTATGGGACTTGGTGGTGATGTTGTGGCTGCCTATGCCGGCATTACCAGTTATGAGTTTTGTTTTGATTATGAGAAGTCTTATCAGGCTACCCTTAAATACCTCCGGGAATTTCCCAGTGACCAGCCCTTGATGCCGATGACAAGTTTGGCAAACACTGTTGCCGCCCTAGCCTTTGTTGATTATCCTGATATCACCCCGCTTGTCAGCAACATAGACGGACCAACCAACGATATTTTGGGGGTTAAATATTTCCGTTTCCCCGGCCGGGAATTAGGAGAAAACAGCAGCCCTCAATTTATCGGTAAAGATTTTATGCAGCCGGAAGAGTATGATGAACTAATTGCAGACCCGGTCAAGTTTTGTTACGAAAAGATCGTTCCCCGCACCATTACCGGCTTACAAGATCTGCAGTCAGCTAATGCTTTGGCTGCCATGGCCAGACTTGGCATAGAGAAGACCAGGCAGGGAGCAGCTATGCAGAAGTTTCTGTTGGAACTGCAGAAACTGGGCTACCCACTTTCAGGTACGTCCATGTTTTTAACTCCCCTTGACTTTATTGGGGATTTTCTGCGTGACATTCCTAATCTGATTAAAGATTTACGCAGATATCCCGATAAGGTCAAAGCCGCGGCAGAAGCCCTGCTGGAGCCCCTTTTAAAGCTGGCACTGGCCGGTAAAAAAACAGGGGTAGAAATGTCTTTTATCCCGCTGCACTTTAATGAATATCTATCGCCGGTTCTCTATAATGAGTTTTACTGGCCCACCCTTAAAGCCGGTATTTTAGGAATGCTGGAAGAAGGGATGAGGTCGCGCGTCTTTTTTGAAGGCCGTCATGATCCGCATCTGGAAACCATTTTAGAACTGCCTGCCGGCTGGGGAATTGCCTTTTTTGAAAAGACGGATGTACGTAAAGCGAAAAAATTACTGCAGGGGCACACCTGTATTATGGGCGGCCTTGATCCGGGCATGGTTATAGGCAGTACTCCTGCCAAACTGGATGAACACATTAAAGAACTGTTGGGCGACATGATGCCCGGCGGCGGTTTCATTCTGTCCCTGGGGGTCAACAATTTGCCGCGTGAAACCCCCATCGAAAACATTGCAGCCGTTTATGAAGCTGTGGAGAAATACGGTAAGTATTAACAGTTTAAGCAATCCCTGAACAGGGTGCTGATAAAAAACGGAGGTGCAAGTGAAAATGCGTGAACAGTTGTTGAAAAGCTTCGTCGATATGGACGAGCAGGAGGCTGTCAGAATAGCCAGGGAATTGGTTGATACTGACGGTGGTGCAGTAGCAGTACTTGATACCTGTAAAGAAGCGATGGAAGAGGTAGGCAGACTGTTTGAAGCCGGTGAGTATTTCTTATCCGAGTTAATTGCTGCCGGCGATATGTTTAATCAAATTATGGAATTTACCCTGCCTAAGCTGCAGGGGGACGAAGTTACCAGCATCGGGACCATGGTTTTAGGTACTGTGCAGGGGGACGTACACAACATCGGTAAGGATATCTTCAAGGTTATGGCAGAAGCCTCCGGTATTAATGTGATTGACATCGGCATTGATGTGCCCCACGAAAAGTTTGTGGAAGCAATCAAAGAGCATAAGCCGGAACTTGTCGGTATGTGCTGCTTAATTACACTCGGTGTTGATTCCATGAAGCGGACCATTGAGGTTATCAGAGAGGCCGGCCTGCGCGACGACATCAAGATTATTATCGGCGGCGGCCGGGTCAGCCAAGCTGTGATGGAGCACGTAGGCGCCGATGCCTGGGCTGACGATGCTGCACGCGGTGTCCGCTTAAGTAAAGAACTGCTTGGGAAGGAGTGATTTTATGCCCAGTCCCGAAATGCTTAAGCTGGCAGAAGAACGTGCCGCCAGATATAGAGCGGCGATAGAATTAAAAGAGCCTGATCGGGTCCCCTTCACGGGCATGGGCGGTGATGTTGTGGCGGCTTATGCCGGCATCTCCAGCTACGAGTACTGCTTTGACCCCGAGAAATCTCTGCAGGCCATCATCAAATATCTAAAGGACTTCCCCAGTGATCGTCCCATTGGCGGCATGTCCGGGATCGGGAATGCTATTACCCAGTTAGCATTTTTGGATTATCCCGATCTGACAGGACTGTTCGCTATGGTAGACGGGCCCACTAACGATATTTTAGGCGTTGATTACATTCGTTTCCCGGGCCGGGAAGTGGACGAATACAGCAGTCCGCAGTTTATCGGCGCTGAATATATGAAGGCAGATGAATATGACGAATTGATTGCAGATCCAGTCAAGTTTTTGTTTGAAAAAATTGTACCCCGCACTACCAGGAACTTACGAGATCTCGGCTCCCCCGCGGCTTTGGCGACTATGGCCAGGTTTGGTATGCATAAAGCAAGGTCAGGAGCTTTCATGCAGAAACAGGCAGCTGAACTGCTGAAGTTAGGTTATAAATCTGAGCCGGCTTCCTTCTTTTTAGCACCCCTGGATTTCATCAGTGATAACCTGCGTGATACCGTGAATTTGGTTAAAGATTTACGTCGTTATCCTGACAAAGTTAAAGCAGCAGCGGAAGCTCTGCTTGAGCCTATGTTAAAGTTGGCTCTCCTGGGTAAAAACATAGGTGCAGATATGGCCTTTATTCCACTGCATCTAAATGAGTATCTCTCACCAAAACTTTATAATGAGTTTTACTGGCCTACCCTTAAAGAAGGTATCTTAAGAATGCTGCAGGAAGGCATGAAATCTCAGGTCTTCTTTGAAGGCTGGCATGACGCGCACATGGAAAGCGTTTTAGAATTGCCCGCCGGTTGGGGTGTCGGCTACTTTGAAAAGACCGATGTACGCAAAGCGAAAAAAATCCTCAAGGGGCATACCTGCATCATGGGTGGTATCGATGTGGGCATGGTAATCGCCAGTACACCGGCTAAACTAGATGAATACATTAAAGAACTGTTAGGCGAAATGATGCCGGGCGGCGGCTTCATTCTTTCGCCCAATATCGGCAATTTACCGCGTGAAACCCCCATCGAAAACATTGCAGCCGTTTATGAAGCTGTGGAGAAATACGGTAAATATTAAGTTCCCTAAGACTGCTGGCAGGGGAGTGTCCCCTGTCAGCAGCACACATGGATAGACAAAATGTGTACATTGTCTAAACAAAAACATGTGGAGGTGCTTATTTATGCGAGACGAACTGTTAAAAAGCTTCGTGGACATGGATGAGCAGGAGGCAGTCAGAATTGCCAGGGAATTGATTGAGACGGACGGTGGTGCAGCAGCAGTACTTGACACCTGTAAAGAAGCGATGGAAGAGGTAGGCAGACTGTTTGAAGCCGGCGAGTATTTCTTATCCGAGTTAATCGCCGCCGGCGATATGTTTAACCAAATCATGGAGTTTACCCTGCCTAAGCTGCAGGGGGGCGAAGTCGCCAGTATCGGCACCATGGTTTTAGGTACGGTGCTGGGTGACGTGCACAACATCGGTAAGGATATCTTCAAGGTTATGGCAGAAGCTTCCGGTATTAATGTGATTGACATCGGCATTGATCTACCCCACGAAAAGTTTGTGGAAGCAATCAAAGAGCATAAGCCGGAGCTTGTCGGTATGAGCTGTTTAATTACCCTCGGTGTCGATTCCATGAAGCGGACCATTGAGGTTATCAGAGAGGCCGGCCTGCGCGACGACATCAAGATTATTATCGGCGGCGGCCGGGTCAGCCAAGCTGTGATGGAGCACGTAGGTGCCGATGCCTGGGCTGACGATGCGGCACGCGGTGTCCGCTTAAGTAAAGAACTGCTTGGTAAGGAGTGATCTTGATGGTTAGTCCCGAAATGCAAAAGTTGGCAGAAGAACGTGCGGCCAGAATGCAGGCGGCGATTGAATTAAAAGAACCGGATCGGGTGCCTTTCTTAGGTTTAGGCGGCGATGTCATTGCAGCTTATGCGGGGATTACTGCTCACGAGTATGAGTTTGATTATGAAAAAAACCGTGCAGCCGTAATTAAATGGCTCAAAGATTTTCCCGCTGACAGTGCTACCGGCGGCCTTGGCGGTCTGGATAACTTGACCATGTCGGTGGCCTTTGTCGATTTCCCGGATTTGGCTAACCAGTTCTTCATGGTTAACGGGCCGATGAATGATGTGCTGGATATGAAATTTGCCCGTTTCCCGGGCCGACAGTTGGATGCAAACAGCAGCCGGCAGTTTATAGGCGGTAAAAATATGGAAGCGGAAGAATACGATGAGCTAATCGCTGATCCGGTAAAATTCAGTTATGAAAAAATATTACCGCGTATTTCCAACAATCTTAAGGATCTGGGTTCACCTACTTCTTTAGCCGCCATGGCCCGGTTGGGGATGGTTAAGGCTCAACAAGCCGCAGAGATGGGGAAACTGGCGCAAGCTTTAGCGGAACTGGGTTATCCACGCGGTGGTGGTATGACTTATGCTTTTGCCCCATTGGACTATATCGGCGACCATTTGCGTGACCTGCCCAATGTGGTATTGGATATCCGCCGCTACCCGGACAAAGTTAAAGCGGCAGCGGAAGCGATTTTAGAAGTTTTAGTCAAATGGACGCTGCAGGGCAAAGCGGCCGGGGCAAAAACAGCCAGCTTCCCGCTGCATTTAAATGAATACCTTTCACCCAAATTGTATAGAGAGTTTTATTGGCCGACATTAAAGGAATATATCCTGCGTGTGCGGGCTGAAGGAATGAATTCACGGGTCTTTTGTGAAGGTTGGCATGACCCGCATCTGGATACTTTCTTAGATCTGCCTGCCGGCTGGGGTTATGTAGCCCTGGAAAAAACAGATGTGCGTAAAGCAAAAGAGATGCTGCAGGGTCACACCTGTATTTCCGGTGGTATTGATGTCGGTGTGGTCATCAGCGGGACCCCTGCTAAAATTGATGAGTATATGAAAGCCCTATTGGGAGACATGATGCCTGGTGGCGGCTATATCTGCGGACCTAACGTAGGTAACCTGCCGCGCGAAACACCAATTGAAAATATTGCTGCCGTCTACGAAGCAGTAGAAAAATACGGCAAGTATTAACCTATATCCAAATTAACAGCTGACAGGGGATAAGTCCCTGTCAGCTTTCTTCTCAGGCTGAATATTATAACTTTGAATCACTGCCGGATGTTGTTAAAGCGGGATTCTCTTTAATTTCGCCTGGTTTTGTCAGGACCCGCGGAAACAGCGGGTCCTGCACTATTTAAAAGAAGCTGCTGGCGGGGCTAACAACGTAAAGCGTAATAAATGGAATACAGCCGCCTGATTAGACATAACAGTATACTGGCAGCGACAATCAGTAAACAGCCTTGTTTGCAGCTGGACAAATTTTGCAGGCAATTGTGGCAATATTCCGTCAACATGTACGAGCCGCTGTAAAGAGATAGACGCTAATGTCAAGGAGGTGATACAGCCTCTGGTGACTGTTAGCAAGAATAAGTAGTTAGGGGTGAAGATAATGATTAGTCCGGAAGCGAAAAAACTGGCAGAAGAACGTGAAGCGAGAATACAGGCAGCTATTAATTTAAAGGAGCCGGATAGAGTCCCTTTTATGGGTTTGGGTGGAGATGTGGTGGCAGCTTATGCCGGTCTCACCAGCTATGAATTTAATTTTGATTACGAGAAAGCACACCAAGCAACGATAAAATTTCTTCAGGACTTTCCCAGTGATCGGGCCATGGTGGGGATGTCGGCTTTAGGTAACCTGGTGATGACTTTAGCTTTTCTGGATTATCCTGACTTGGCCGGTAGATTCTTTATGATTAACGGACCGATGAATGACATTTTAAAAGTGAAATATTTCCGTTTCCCCGGCCGGGAACTACCTGTAAACAGCAGTCCGCAGTTTATTGGCGGCACCTACATGCAGCCGGAAGAATACGATGATTTGATTGCAGACCCCGTCAAATTTAGTTACGAAAAGATACTCCCGCGCACAGTTGAAAACCTGGAAGATTTAGGTTCCCCTGCCGCAATGGCAACCATGGCTCGTTTTGGCATGGAAATTCAGAAGCAAAGTGCGGCGATGGCTCGTCTGGGAGCAGATTTGGCGAAATTAGGTTACGGTGGCTCAGCTGGTGCATTTGCCAGCGCTCCCTTGGATTATATAGGTGACCAACTCCGTGATATCCCTAATTTAATCCTGGATTTACGCAGGTATCCGGAGAAAGTAAAAGCTGCGACCAGATCTTTGCTGGAGACATTATTAAGGCTGACGTTGCAAAGCAAGGCAATGGGCGCCAAGAGTGCCATGTTTCCCCTGCACCTGAATGAATATCTTTCGCCGGAACTATATAGGGAATTTTACTGGCCCACTTTAAAGGAATATGTCCTGCGCTTGCGCGAGGAAGGAATGATATCGCAAATCTTCTTTGAGGGGCGCCATGATGCACATTTAGACACTATTTTGGAACTGCCTGCCGGTTGGGGTACAGCATATTTTGAAAAGACTGATGTACGTAAAGCTAAAAAAATTCTGCAGGGTCATACCTGTATTATGGGCGGCATTGATGTAGGTGTAGTCATTGGTGGTACACCGGCAAAAATCGATGAATACATGAAAGAGCTGCTGGGTGAAATGATGCCGGGCGGAGGTTTTATTCTTAGTGCCAATGTAAACAACTTACCTCGTGAGACACCAATTGAAAATATCCGCGCAGTTTATGAGGCTGTGGAAAAGTACGGTAAGTATTAAAAAATATTTGTTTAGGGGGGAAGGTAGTGATCAGTTTAGAAGCGCAAAAATTGGCGCAGGAACGCGCTGCCAGAATGAAGGCTGCGATTGAGCTGAGAGAACCTGACCGCGTACCTTTTATGGGTGTGGCCGGTGATGTGGTGGCCGCTTACTCCGGTCTCACCAGCTATGAGTTTAACTTTGATTACGAGAAATCTCTCCAGGCTACCATTAAGTTCCTGACCGACTTCCCCAGTGACGGGGTTATGTTCGGAGGGATGTCCAATGTCTGTAACCTTGTGATGTGTATAGCCTTTGCAGATTATCCGGACCTGGCTACAAGTATGTTTATGGTTACCGGTCCCTTAAATGACATTTTAGGAGTTAAGTATTGTCGTTTTCCGGGCAGGGAACTGGATGAAGACAGCAGTCCACAGTTTATTGGTGATATCTATATGCAGCCGGAAGAGTATGATGAGTTAATTGCTGATCCGGTTAAATTTAGTATGGAAAAAATGATTCCCCGTACCGTCACCAATCTGCAGGACTTAGGCTCACCTACTGCCTTGGCTACCATGGCTCGCTGGGGGATGGAAAAAGCGAGACAGAACGCGGAGATGATGCGCCTGGGGGCGGAGATGGCGAAATTAGGTTATCCTCCCTCTACCGGAGCTTTTGCTTATGCTCCCCTGGACTATATTGGCGATTTTCTGCGTGATATTCCCAGCTTAATTCTCGATCTGCGCAGATATCCGGACAAAGTTAAGGCAGCATGCGAGTCTATTCTGGAAGTATTACTCAAGATCACACTGGAGCATAAAAAGCTGGGTGCAGAAATGGCCATGTTCCCCCTGCACCTGAATGAGTATTTGTCTCCCGAGCTGTATAAAGAATTTTTCTGGCCCACTTTGAAAGAATTTGTTTTGCGGCTGCGTGAACACGGCATGAGATCAGAGATCTTCTTTGAAGGCCGTCATGATCCGCATCTGGAAACCATTTTAGAACTGCCTGCCGGTTGGGGCACAGCTTATTTTGAAAAAACAGATATACGTAAAGCGAAAAAGCTGCTGCAGGGGCATACCTGTATTATGGGCGGCCTGGAAGCGGGTGTAGTAATCGGTAGTACTCCGGCGCAAATCGATGAGCATGTAAAGAGACTGTTAGGCGATATGATGCCGGGTGGCGGTTTTATTCTCTGTCTCGATGTGGCCAACTTGCCGCGCAACACACCAATTGAAAATATCGCTGCCGTCTACGAGGCTGTTGAAAAATACGGGAAGTACTAGGTTGCTAAAACTGCTGACAGGGGAGGTTTCCCCTGTCAGCAGTAAAACAGTGGCATAATATTTTCCCTTCTGACATAGCAGTGTAATGCTGATATTTTTTTCAAAACAGGAGGGACAGGGATGCGTGAAGAGCTGTTAAAAGATTTGCGGACAGGTGCTGATTCCTGAACTGATGAGTTGTGCGTGGTGTCCGTTTAAGTAAAGAAATACTGGCTTAAGGGGTGAACAAGATGGTGAGTCCGGAAGCAAGAAAACTGGCAGCAGAACGTACAGCCAGACTGCAGGCGGCTATAGAGCTAAAAGAGCCTGATCGTGTGCCGTTTACAGGTTTAGGCGGAGATGTGATACCTGCCTATGCAGGAATTTCCGCCTATGAGTATGAGTTTGACTTCGAAAAGAACCGGCTGGCAGCAGTTAAGTGGTTTACAGATTTCCCCAGTGACAGTGCGCCAAGGGTTGGTTTTACCGGCATAGGCTGCCGTGTCATGCCTGTAGCCTTCTCGGATTTTCCCGATTTGGCAGACGGCTTCGGCACTATTAACGGACCGATTAATGATATCCTCAAAATGAATTTTGCTCGTTTCCCGGGCAGAGAGCTGGACGAATACAGCAGTCCACAATTTGTCGGCTGCTGCAATATGAGTCCGGACGAGTACGATGAGTTAATTGCTGATCCGGTGAAGTTTAATTTTGAGAAAATACTGCCGCGTATTGCCGGCAATTTAAAAGATCCGGAGTCTCCGACGGCCCTGGCAGCTATGGCTCGTTTAGGAATGGAAAAAGCCAGGCAGAATGCGGAGATGGCCAAAACTATACATGAACTTGAGAAATTAGGTTATTCTTTTGGCGCCAGGGGCTCATGTTTAGCTCCTTTAGATTATATTGGTGACCAGCTGCGGGATATTCCCAATGTAATCCTGGATATACGCCGGTATCCGGACAAAGTTAAAGCCGCAGCGGAAGCATTGTTGGAGCCGCTGTTAAAAATAGCTCTGTTATCTAAAGAGTTAGGGGCAAAGGAGGTATTCATTCCCCTTCACTTGAATGAATACCTGTCTCCTCAGCTGTATAATGAGTTTTACTGGCCTACTTTAAAAGAGGTAATCATAAAGCTTTTTGAGGCGGGCTTAAAAACACAGGTCTTCTTTGAAGGCTGGCATGATCCACATATGGAAACTATTCTGGAGCTTCCTGCCGGCTGGGGTACAGCCTATTTTGAAAAAACAGATGTCCGCAAAGCGAAAAAGCTGCTGCAGGGGCATACATGCATCATGGGCGGTATTGATGTCAGTGATATTATCAGCAGCACACCGGCCAAGCTGGACCAGCAAGTTAAGGAACTCTTTGACGAAGTGGCACCTGGTGGCGGGTTTATCTTCTCGCCTAATATTGGGAACTGCCCACGCGGTACTCCCATTGAAAACATCCGTGCTGTTTACGAGGCTGTTGAAAAGTACGGCAAGTATTAAGCTTCAGCTGCTTTCCCATGATGGCAGGGGGGATTCCTCTGCCATCTCTTTAATTTCGGATAGAAAATTATTGCAGCCTTGAATAGCTTTTTGGGGACCTATTATCTGAACAGTGATATAATTGAAGCAAACAAATATAGAAAAGCAGCTTTTTCTGGTATAAGGAAAGGGAGCATAATGCATTTATTCAGATACTTTTTTGTACGCTTATTATGGAAAACAATTGATTTATTCTGTTATGCCCTTGTCAGCAGGACAGGCCTGGTGCATGGTGTGACCATGCACAGTGATTTGCCCTATAGAAAAGAAGCAAATCCTAAGCAGTGCCTTGATGTTTACTATCCGGAAGATGTCAGCGCTTTTCTACCCATTCTTGTTTACATACACGGCGGCGGTGCTGTTGGTGGTGATAAGCTGCATTACCGCCACTATTGTATGCAGTGGGCGCGAGAGGGTTATGTGGTGTTTAATGTAAACTACAGCCTGGCCCCGCAGCCCTCAGAAGTGACACAGCTTAATGACATCCTTGCTGCTTTGGACTGGATCAGTAATAATCATCATCGCTATCATGGTGATGGTGAAAAAATAGTGCTGGCAGGAGATTCGGCCGGTGCATATTTAGCGGCTCTTGCGGCCAATGTCTGTACAAATCCCCAGCACGCCCGCCGGTTAGGGGTGAAGCCAACCCTACCTGCCCATAAGCTGAAAGGTGTTATGCTGCTCTGCGGTCTCTACGATCTGGAAAGCGCAGCTGCCTGCAAATTCCCCGGTGTACGCAGTTTAATTGAGCTGGTTTTGGGTGTAAATGATCTGCGCAGCTATGATGATTTTGCCAATTTATCTGTTACCCGTAATCTAAGCGCCAGCTATCCACCCACCTTTATCAGCAGTGGTGAAGTAGATTGGTTTTATGAGGAGTCCATCACTTTTATCAAGGCCCTTAGTCAGCGGCAAGTTCCTGTGACCAGTCTCCTCTTTCCTAGAAATGAAAGAAAAGCCTTTCACGGCTTTCCTTTTTTGCCCCATCTGCCTACAGCTAAACTGTGCCGGCGTAAAGCAGGGGAGTTTCTGCGGGAAGTATGCAAATAAGCTTAATATGGCCAAAACATACGCAAAATGCGCAGGGGGAGAGTTACGACAGCCCAGATGAATTCTAAAATGAAGCCTACTGTCCAGCCGAATAAAGAGAAGGGCAGCAAAATCAGCCAGACAAGGGGATAAAGGAAGAGAAAAACTAAAGCCAGAGGCCAGCATAAAGCAAAAAGAATCAACCAGAGCAGGCAGCCCATACCGTCACCGTCCTTAAAGTAAGATGCACTCAAGCAGCACAAGGTTCTAAACATTTCCCAGTCTATTGTTCATTATTATTATATCACAGAGCAGGAGTACAGTGACTCTATTATGTAGAAAGAGCGAAATATAGTTCAGCTTAAACTGTGGGTCTTACGGTAATGACTGTTTCCAAAATTAATCGCGAGCCTACAGATAGTAAGTTTGAGGAGGAGGAGGAAAAATTTGCGAGCTTATCAACAGTTCGCTTAGTTGTTAAAACGGCAAAAAAGAGTGTATTTTTACTCTTGACCGTTTGGTAATTTTATGGTAGGATTGTGGAAACCGTTGATGAGGAAGTAAAACTACGAAGCGCTTGCCCAGCGAATCGGGGATGGTGGGAGCCCGAGGAAGGCAGCCGTAGACAAATGGTCCTCGGAGGGCGGGGTGAACGAATATTTTATTCTAGTAGCTGCCGACGTTTTACCAGCGTTACATGGTAGGAGTGTGTTGGCACTCTGTATGAGAGGATGTCATGATGACATCAATCAAGGTGGTACCGCAGGTAGACGCCTGTCCTTGCATTAGGATAGGCGTTTTTTGTGTCTGCTGTCTTTTTGCTGGCAGCCGGCTAATGCTTAGGCAGCAGCACCACAGAAAGAGCGCTCTGATGTAAATACCGCTTGTTACCGCTTGTTGCAGGTTCATACCGCGGATGAACCTGAGACTACAGAGAGCACACAGCAAAAATCTGACTTTTAAAAGAGGAGGAAAAAGTATGAAAGGTTTCAAACGGAAAAAATTCTTTTCGCTACTCTTAACAGTTTTTTTGCTGGTGGCAGTAATTAGTGCCGGATGTGCCGGTGATGCGGGAGAAGAATCAAAGGATCTGCCTAAAATCGGCATTATCCAAATTGTGGAACATCCTTCCCTTAATACAATTCGGGAAGAGATGCTGGCAGAACTAGAGGCAAGTGGTTATAAAGATGGTGAAAACGTCATCATTGACTATCAAAGCGCTCAGGGTGATGCCACTAATCTAAAAACAATCAGCCAGAAATTTGTTGCCGACGGTTATGATTTGATTATTGCCATTGCTACCCCTTCCGCCCAGGCTGTGGTAGGGGAAACAAAGGATATTCCCATTATTTTTTCCGCCTGTACCGATCCGGTCGGTTCCGGACTTGTGGCCAGTATGGAGAAGCCGGGCGGTAATGTAACCGGTACTTCTGATGCTGTCTCGGCGGAAAAGATTATGGGGCTGGCATTGGAGATAACGCCCAATATCAAGACTGTTGGCGCGCTTTACAATGCGGGAGAAGCAAACTCTGTCTCAGTGATTAATGATTTGAAAGCTTTTGCTGCTGCTAATGGTTTAACAGTTGTAGAGGCTACAGTAACCAATTCTTCCGAGGTACAGCAGGCAGCTGCTTCATTAGCAGATAAGGCAGACGCAGTATTTATACCTATTGATAATACTGTGGCTTCAGCAATGCCTATCGTAGCACAAGTGGCAAAAGAGGCCAAACTGCCGGTTTATGTAGGAGCAGATTCGATGGTGGCTGACGGCGGTTTTGCGACCTACGGCATAAATTATAAGATTTTAGGCCGAAAAACTGCCCATCTGGCAGCGCAGGTGCTGGAAGGCGCCAACCCTGGCGATCTTCCCGTTGTCACGATCGAAGAAGTGGAGATCTATATCAACCAGGAAACTGCTGAGGCGATCGGCATTGACATACCTCAGGCTATTTTGGAGCAGGCAAACATATTTTAATCACCAATTGCCTTTTTGCTAGGAAAATAACAATATAGGGGATGACCCAATGAGTTACCTTGCTTTTCTCGGCTCAATTGAATTAGGTTTAATCTACTCCGTGATGGCCTTAGGTGTATTCATTTCCTATCGTACACTTAACACACCGGACCTGACGGTAGATGGAAGTTTTGTTTTAGGTGCTGCCACCGCTGCTGTGCTGATCAGCGGCGGAGGCAGCCCTTTCTGGGCTATTTTAATCGCCTTTGCTGCCGGCTGTGCGGCCGGTTGTGTCACGGCTTTACTGAACACTAAATTGCGGATTCAACCTTTGATCTCCAGCATTCTGGTTATGCTGGCCTTATACTCTGTTAATCTGCGCGTGATGGGCGGCAGAGCCAATATTCATTTAATGAATACGCCCTCAATTTACCACCTTTTTGCTGAAACAGCACTGGCCGGTTTTAGTAAGCTGGTAGTGGCTGCAATATCCATGTTAATTATTTTGCTGCTATTATACTTCTTTTTAAATACCCGTTTAGGCTTTGCTTTGCGGGCGACGGGAGATAATGAAGTGATGGTCAGAGCCGCCGGTATTGACAGCAATCAAATGAAAATCCTTGGTTTAGCCTTAGCAAATGGCTTGGTTGCTGCTTCCGGAGCTATGATCGCCCAGTATCAATCATATGCCGATGCCGGGATGGGAGTCGGCATGGTGGTGATCGGCTTGGCCTCTGTAATCATAGGTGAAGTTATCTTTGGTGTTAAACCGCTATGGCGCCGGCTGCTGGCTGTCGTCCTTGGCTCCATCCTTTACCGTTTAATTATTGCTTTTGCCCTGGGCAGGGGAATGCCGGCTACAGATTTAAAACTGGTTTCGGCAGTTATTGTAGCGGTTGCCCTGTCAGCAGGCTCTTTTAAAGACGGACTGAGAAAACAGTTAAGCCGTCTGCCATACTTTCAAAAGCGAGTGCTGTATCATGATTAAAATTACCGGTCTTACTAAAATATTTGATAAAGGTACAATTAACGAAAAAACGGCTCTGGATAATATTAACCTGACCTTGGCCGAGGGTGAATTTGTCACGGTAATTGGAGGAAATGGCGCAGGTAAATCTACCCTCCTCAACTGTATCGCCGGTGTACATCCAGTTGATGCGGGTCAGATTGTTTTAAATAGCGTAGATGTTACTGAAATGCCGGAACATAAACGTTCACGCTGGCTGGGTCGTGTCTTTCAAGATCCCGCCTTGGGAACGGCCTTTGATATGACCATTGAGGAGAACCTGGCCATTGCTTACTGCAAGAATAAAAGGCGGGGACTCCAGCCCGGTCTGCGGAGACATGAACAGCAGTATTTCCGTGAACAGCTGGCACTGTTGGGACTTGGTTTGGAGAACAGACTGAAAGACAAAGTGAGCCTGCTGTCGGGTGGACAGCGGCAGGCTTTAACTGTTTTGATGGCAACCATTGTGCAGCCAAAATTGCTGTTGTTAGATGAACATACAGCGGCGTTGGACCCGCTGACAGCCCGCAAGGTTTTAGCGCTTACCAAACAATTGGTCGCAGAGAATAAACTGAGTACACTGATGATCACGCACAATATGAAGGAAGCCCTGGAGGTAGGCAGCCGTACCATCATGATGCATAACGGAAAAATAATCCTTGACCTGCAGGGAGCGGAAAGGGCAGAGCTGACAGTAGAAAAGCTGATTGCTTTGTTCGAAGAGCGCAGCGGTGCCTATTTAGCAAATGACCGGCTGTTATTAAACTAAACAGCAGATAAGATCACATACTCTCCTGATGTGTTTTCTGCAAAAAATAAAATCCCCGGTTGCCCGGGGAAAAGGTGAACTAGTGAGATTTGCGAATTGTTGGTCTGCGCATATCCAAAAGCCCCAGCACTATATGTGCTAACCCAAAACCGGATATCCAAGCACCAACTTTACCGCCCACTACACGGCCAATTCCTGTTACTACCGCACCGGTGCCAGCAACAGCCCAGCCGGTAGTTGTACTTTTGGCCATTTTTTGTTCACCTCCGTTATTTATTTTTCCATAGCGGCAGCTTTTTATCAGATAAATTTTTTGTTAAGAAAAAGGGTGATCATTGTGTGTGGGAGATTTACTCTGATTAATTGGCAGGAGCTGGCAGCAAGGTTTGGGGTGGCTGTCCTTGATATACAGCCGCGCTACAATATTGCCCCGACGCAGGAGATCGCTGTTATACTACAGGGCAGCAGGGAAGTACGTATGTTTCAGTGGGGTCTGATTCCATTTTGGGTGTCAGCTCCGGCTGCCGGCAGACGCATGATTAACGCGCGGGCAGAGACTATCCAGGAGAAAAAAACTTTTCGCCACTGTCTGCAGCAGCAGCGCTGTTTAATTCCGGCAGATGGGTTTTATGAATGGAGGCAAGAAGGAAAGAAAAAACAGCCGTATTATTTTAGTTTAAGCGACGGTCGGCTTTTTGCCTTTGCCGGTTTGTGGGATAAATGGCAGGCAGCAGACGGCAGTGAACTGTACAGCTGTACCGTTATTACCACCCAGGCAAACCAACTGGTGGCAGAAATTCACGACAGGATGCCTGTCATTCTGCGGCCGGAAGCGGAAACTGTATGGCTGGATGCGCAGGTGCGTCAACCTGATGTGCTGCAGCAGGTCCTGCAGCCCTATCCTGCTGCTGACATGAATATGCGTAAAGTAAGTACATTGGTCAACAGACCCGCTAATGAGGGGCCGGAACTGCTGAACAGTCCATGTTAACGCTGACAAGAATGTATAGTTTGTGAGCTTTGTTGTATTAAATACTCTATGATCTCGCGACGTCGGATGATGCCAATGAAAATATCGTTATCATCCACTACAGGAACAAAGTTTTGCGTCACTGCCAGATTAAGCAGGCTGTCAATTTGTGCCTTAATACGTACAGGTTCATTTTTTACCCGTCTGGGTATCTCAGTAATAGGTATTTTTTCTGTATCTTCAAAGGAGAGCCCGGGTGTGTTTTTCATTTTCCACAACAAGTCTCCTTCTGTAATCGTGCCGGCATATTTACCCTCATGGTCAACGAGGGGGACTGCTGTATAACGATGATACTCCATACGTTCTATAGCTTGACGCATTGTTGCGGTTAGAGGAAGATAAACTACTTCTTTTTTCGGTATGAGAAAGAATGCGATATTAATGGAAATTACTCCTTTCCAGATAAATATTAATATATAATTCCCGCTGTTTATGCTATTCCCTGCTAAATAAGTTAACCATATCTGGAGATTATTAGCTGTCTCAGGTAATAGTTACCTGATCAAGATAGTTGACGGTTGACATAATTATCTGTTATTCTACAGTAAGAATGTTTTGCTTCTGCACCTGCCGGATAAGTTTCAGTATCAGGACAAAACGGGCAGCATTTGCGTGATAAAGCAAATGACAAACTGTTTAGAAGATTTTTTTATTGGCTAAAAAGCAGGGAAACATTGATTAAGGGCGAATATTTAATCTGATTATGTACCTTTCTTTTTTTGTGTCTAACTAATTCTGTCATTAATAATCGAGCAAAGTCGACGAACTTCGAGGAGGATATAGACAAAATGGCAAAATATATTGTCAAGCGGATGGCCATTGGCATGGTTACCTTACTCATCGTATCAACTGTAACCTTTTTTCTAATGTTTCTGGTACCCGGCGGTCCTTTTCTTGCTGAAAAAGCACCGTCAGCCGCTACCTTGAAAGCATTAGAAGAAAAATACGGTTTAGATAAGCCGGTACCTGTACAGTACAAGAATTATATGCTGCGTTTGCTTAAAGGAGATTTAGGCACTTCCCTCAAACAGCGTGGTCGGGAAGTTAATGATATTATTTTTACCAGGTTACCTGTTTCAGCAAGAGTCGGCGGCTGGGCAATTCTTGTGGCAGTTGTTTTAGGTGTCACTTTAGGTTCAGTGGCTGCTTTAAACAGAGGAAAGGCAATAGATAATGTCATTGTGTTTCTTTCTACCTGCGGCATAGCTGTACCCGGCTTTGTGGTTTGTACGGTGTTGATGTATTTTCTTGGTGCTAAATTAAATATACTGCCGACATTTGGTTTGACTTCGTACAAGCATTATATTATGCCGGTTATCGCCCTGTCTTTTTACCCCATGTCCTATATTTCTCGCTTAATGCGCTCCTGCATGCTGGATGTACTGGGACAGGACTATATGCGTACGGCTAAAGCCAAAGGTGTGTCCCAGTGGGCGGCGCTGTTTAAACATGCTCTGCGCAATGCTATTTTACCTGTGGTAACCTACCTCGGTCCGCTGCTGGCTTATACTTTGACAGGCAGCTTTATTGTGGAGAAGATTTTCACCATCCCAGGGCTTGGTGATTCCTTTATCAGTTCCATTACGGGCCGGGATTATCCACTGATTATGGGCACAACCATTTTCCTGGCTTTTCTGGTCATCACGATGAACGTAGTAGTGGACATTGTTTATAAATTAGTAGATCCACGGATTAAATTAGGTTAGGTGGTGTAGACAACATGAGTCAGAAACAGCCTTTTGCGATAAAAGTTGGCCCTGATAAAGAAATTCCGCTTAATTTTCATCTTAATCCGGAAGATTTTGAGCCTGCCAGCGACAGTGAAAAAGAAGAACTGGTAACTATGCGGGAAAGTGTCAGCTTTTGGAGTGACGGAATCAGACGCTTTCGTAAAAATAAATTGGCTATGGCAAGTTTAGTGGTAGTTATTTTCATGATGTTTTTCTCCTTTGTCCTGCCGAGATTTTACCCCTATCACTATGCTCAGCAGATTCGCGGCAGTGAAGGGTTAGCTCCCTTTGAGTATTCGGAGACAGAATTGGCCGCCAAGGAAGCCGGGGAAAAAGTCTTCCCCCATGTGCTGGGGACCGATACTTTAGGAAGAGACATTATGGCCAGGATAATGATGGGCAGCAGTGTGTCAATTCTGGTTGGTTTAGTTGCCTCTGCCATTATTTTGATTATTGGCTCTACCTTTGGTGCCATAGCCGGTTATTTCGGCGGCTGGGTTGACATCATCATGATGCGCATCGTAGATATTATTTATACGGTGCCTGATTTTCTGATTATTATCCTACTCTCTGTTACACTTAAACACCCTCTGATGGCACTGGCAGAAAAGCCTGGTTTTGGCTGGATCAATAGAGTAGGTGTCGGTTTAATCAGTATTTTTATCGTTTTCTCCTTACTTTACTGGGTAGGTATGGCACGTATTGTCAGAGGGCAAGTGTTAGCCCTAAAGGAACAGGAGTATATTGCTGCGGCAAGAGCCTTAGGCGCAAGCCACAGCCGCATTATCCGCAAACATTTGTTAACTAACTGTATTGGTACGCTAATTGTAACGACCACCTTACAGATTCCCTCTTCCATTTTTACGGAGAGTTTTCTCAGCTTTTTAGGCCTGGGCGTGTCTGCACCGATGCCTTCTCTAGGCTCGCTGGCAGCAACGGCACTTGATGGTATTTATACCTATCCGTATCGCCTTTTTGCGCCTGCGGTTACGATTAGCATCATTATTTTGGCCTTCAACCTACTAGGGGACGGTCTCAGGGATGCCTTTGATCCCAAATTAAAGAGTTAGGGGGGCAGCAGGAAATGAGTGAATATCTAGTTGACATACAAAACTTAAGGCTCTCCTTTTTCACTCCGGCGGGCGAAGTTAAAGCGCTCAATGATGTTTCAATTCAAATGAAACAGGGCGATGTGTTAGGTATAGTAGGAGAATCTGGCAGTGGTAAATCTGTTACCGCTTATTCGCTGATGGGCCTGGTTCCTGAACCCGGACGTATTTTATCCGGCTCCATCATCTTTAACGGTCACCGTATCCATGAGATGAGCGAGAAGGAATTACGACAAATTCGGGGAAATGAAATTAGTATTATTTTTCAGGACCCCATGACTTCTTTAAACCCGGTGTTTACCATCGGTAACCAAATCGAAGAGGTTATTCTTCTGCATACCGATAAAAACCGTAAGGAAGCGCGAGAGCGCGCTGAAGAGCTTTTAAGTTTAGTTGGTATTAATGAACCGAAAAAACGTTTACGGCAGTATCCGCATGAGCTTTCCGGCGGCATGCGTCAACGGGTGATGATTGCCATCGCCCTGGCTTGTGAGCCAAAACTGCTGATTGCAGATGAACCAACAACTGCACTTGATGTGACTATCCAGGCACAGATTTTGGAACTGATGAATGAGTTAAAAGAAAAAATCGGTATGTCCATTATTATGATTACTCACGATTTGGGCGTAGTGGCCAGCATGTGTGAAAAAATAGCCGTGATGTACGCCGGCAAGATTGTTGAGTACGGCACTGCCGAGGAGATCTTTTACAACCCTCAGCATGAATACACCAAGGGACTGCTGCTGAGTATTCCTAAACTTACCGCTACTGAACATGAAAAACTGATTCCCATTGAGGGTACTCCGGTTGATATGTTAATGCCGCCGCAGGGCTGTCCTTTTGCCCCGCGCTGCCAAAACACTATGAAGATCTGTCTCAAGGAAATGCCGCCCTATACCGATATCAATGAAGACCATTACAGTGCTTGCTGGTTGTTGCAGAAACAAGCCTACATGACGATGAAAGATGGGGTTGCACGATGACGACACTACTTGAAGTAAAAAATCTAAAAAAATATTTTCCGGCAGCCAGCAATACTTTATTCAATAAGCGGTTTCTAAAAGCTGTTGACGATGTTTCTTTCTCCATTAAGAAAGGAGAAACCTTGGGACTGGTTGGTGAATCCGGCTGTGGTAAGACTACCACCGGCAAAACTGTGATTCGCCTCTACGAACCGACAGCTGGTCAGATTATTTATGACGGCAAAGATATTACCAAGGTAAATATGCTACCGTACCGCCGTAAAATGCAAATTGTTTTCCAGGATCCCTATGCCTCTTTGGATCCCCGGATGACAGTTGGCGACATTGTTGGCGAGGCCATAGACATTCATAACCTTGCTCCCAGTAATGCAGAACGTAAAGAGAAAATCATTACGCTTTTAGAGCATGTTGGCCTCAACTCTGAACACGCCAACCGTTTCCCGCATGAGTTTTCCGGTGGGCAGCGCCAGCGCATCGGCATTGCCCGTGCTCTGGCGGTAGATCCGGAGTTTATTGTCTGTGATGAACCTGTTTCAGCCCTTGATGTTTCGATTCAGGCACAGATCATTAATATGTTTGAAGAGCTGCAGGAAGAGATGGGACTGACTTATTTATTCATCGCCCATGATCTTTCTGTAGTCAAGCATATTTCTAACCGTATCGGTGTGATGTACCTTGGTAAATTGGTAGAGCTGGCCGATAGTTATGAGTTAACATTTCACAGCCTCCATCCTTATACTAAATCCCTTGTTTCCGCTATTCCGGTACCGGACCCTAAAGAGTCGCGTGAGCGTCAGCGCATCGTGCTGGAAGGCGATGTACCAAGTCCTCTGGATCCGCCTTCAGGCTGTCGCTTCCGTACACGCTGCCGTTATGCAACAAAAATTTGCGCGGAAGAGGAACCAGAATTTAAAGAGGTGCGCAGCGGGCACTTTGTTGCCTGTCATCACTGTTGTGAATAGAGTTTAAGTCCTCTTTACGAGGCTTAAATTATAGAAAAAAAAAGAGGAGGAAAAAAGAATGAAGAAACTTTCATTTCTACTGGCATTGATGATGCTGGTAGCCGGCGTGCTGGTTGGCTGCGGCGGCAGCAGCAACGGCGATGAAACCGGTGGCGACGGCAAAGTTGTACTGCCGGTGCATGTCGGACCTAACCCGGACACCATCGATCCTGCTTTAAACTCTGCAGTTGATGGTGCCACACTGATTATTCACGCATTTGAGGGGCTCTACACCTTGGATCCCAACGGGGTTCCCATTCCCGGTCAGGCAGAAAGTGTAGATATCAGTGAAGACGAACTTACCTACACCTTCCATCTGCGTGATGGTCTCAAGTGGAGTGACGGTAGTGACCTGACGGCTGAAGACTTTGTCTACGCCTGGAACAGAGCTATTGATCCGGAAACAGCAGCTGACTATGCTTACATGTTTGAATCCATCAAAGGTTATGATGAAGGCAAACTGGATGTAACTGCTGTAGATGAAAAAACATTAGTAGTTAACCTGGTCGCTGTAACTCCTTACTTCCTGGAGTTAACTGCCTTCCCGACCTTCAGTCCTGTGCAAAAAGCTACAGTTGAAGCCAATGGTGAGCAGTGGGCTTTGAAGCCTGAACACTATATTGGCAATGGCCCTTACAAGCTGGTAGAATGGGTTCCGTCTTCCCATATGCTGTATGAGAAGAACGAGCATTACTGGAACTATGATGCTTTAGGTCCAGACCAAATTAAGTTTATGCTCATGGACGATGCTAACGCCATCGTAACTGCCTTTGAAACAGGCGCCATTTACTTTGCTGACGACCTGCCCAACGAAGACATCGATTCCTGGAGAGAAAGAGACGAATTCCATATCGAAGGTCAGCTTGGCACCTACTATGTCAGCTTTAACACCCAGAAAGCACCCTTTGATAATCCCAAAGTACGTGAAGCCTTTAGTCTGGCTATTGACCGTGAGTTTATCTGTAAAGAAATCGGTAAAGCCGGTCAGCAGCCTGCCGGTGCCTTCGTGCCCACCGGTTTAAGTGATGCTGATCCCACCAAAGAATTCCGTGAAGTAGGCGGCGACTATTATGATCCCACCGCTGCCGGTTATGAAGCAAACCTGGCGAGAGCTAAAGAGCTGATGAAAGAAGCCGGCTACGAAAACGGTGAAGGCTTCCCCACTGTAGAATATCTCTACAATACCAGTGACGCTCACAAACTGATTGCTGAAGCTCTGCAGGATATGTGGGGTAAACTCGGCGTAGAAGTAACCATTGCTTCCCAAGAATGGGCAACCTTCCTGAACACCCGTAAAAACGGCGACTACCAGATCGCCCGTAACGGTTGGTTAGGTGACTACAACGATCCCATTTCCTTCCTGGATATGTGGATTACCGGAAGCGGTAACAACGATGCTCACTGGTCTAACCCTGAGTACGATAAGCTGATTGCTGAAGTTAAAGCTTCCAGCGACCCCGTAGAGCGTTTCGAAAAAATGCACAAAGCGGAAGATATCATTTTTGCAGAGTCCATGCTGGCACCAATTTACTACTATGTAGATCTCTATCTCATGAGTACTAAATTGCAAAATGCATATTCTTCCCCGCTCGGATACAAATACTTCATGTATGCAAGTGTAACCGAGTAGTAGTAACTGTTCAAAAAGAGGCTGATTTGTTCAGCCTCTTTTTTATATGACAAAAATCCGGCGCAGCCTTTCCATTGTGAGCCATCTTATGGTAGAATAGTGCGCAAGTAAAGACCACAGAAACGGTCAGAATAATATAAGGGGGCGATGCTTGTGACAAACCAGCAGGAAACGGCCGGCAGCCGGGTCATAGTCAGTGTGCTGGGGGAAGACAGGGTAGGGATTATTGCCGCTGTGGCCAACATACTGGCGGACAACAATATTAATATCCTCGATATCAGCCAAACTACCATGCAGGAATTTTTTACTATGATCTTGATTGCTGACATGGAAAAGAGCAAAATTGACTTGGCCGCTTTAAAGGTGCAGCTAGGTCAATTGGGAGAAAAACTTGGTTTAAAAATTGATGCCCAACATGAAGCTGCCTTTCGCTATATGCATCGGCTGTAAGAAGGAGTGCGGCTATGTTTACAATACAGGAAATCCTGGAAACAATTAAGATGGTGCAGGAGGAAAATTTAGATATCCGAACCATTACCATGGGTATCAGTCTGCGTGATTGTGCTGACAGCAGCGTCAGGCAGGCCTGTCAAAAAATATATGATAAAATTACACGGCTGGCGAGCAACTTGGTAGCGGTAGGTGACAGCCTGGAGCGGGAGTTTGGTATTCCCATTGTTAATAAACGCATTTCTGTTACGCCTATTGCCATGATTGCCGAGAACACAGCCGCAGATGATTATACTGCTTTTGCGCTGACGCTGGACCGCGCGGCAGCAGAAGTAGGTGTTAATTTTATCGGCGGTTTTTCCGCACTTGTGCATAAAGGTTTTACCGGTGGTGATGAAAAATTACTGGCTTCTATTCCCCAGGCACTGGCAGCGACAGAACGAGTGTGTGCCTCGGTCAATGTTGCCTCTACCAGAGCCGGTATCAATATGGATGCCGTCTATCGCATGGGGAAGATTGTTAAAGAAACAGCAGAGCTGACAGCAGACCACGATGGGTTGGGCTGCGCCAAATTGGTCGTTTTTGCCAATGTGCCCGAGGACAATCCCTTTATGGCCGGTGCTTTTCACGGCGTGGGTGAACCGGAATGTGTCATAAATACCGGTGTCAGCGGTCCGGGAGTGGTAAAAAGCGCTGTGGAAAAGCTTGGTGATGCCGACTTTGGTACGCTGTCGGAAACGATCAAAAAGACAGCTTTTAAAATCACCCGCATGGGGGAACTGGTGGGACGTGCAGCCGCGGAACGTTTAGGGGTGCCCTTTGGTATTGTCGATCTGTCTTTGGCTCCGACACCGGCAGTCGGTGATAGTGTGGCCGAGATTCTGGAAGCAATGGGCTTGGAACGTTGCGGTACCCACGGCACTACGGCAGCTTTAGCTCTCCTCAATGATGCAGTGAAGAAGGGCGGTGCCATGGCATCCTCCTATGTGGGGGGCTTATCAGGCGCTTTTATTCCCGTCAGTGAAGATGCGGGGATGATCCGGGCAGTTAATGAAGGTGCGCTGACCATCGAGAAGTTAGAAGCAATGACCTGCGTTTGTTCCGTCGGGTTGGACATGATTGCCGTCCCCGGAGACACCACGGCAGAAACCATAGCGGCCATTATTGCCGATGAGGCAGCAATAGGTGTTGTTAACAATAAGACGACAGCGGTACGAATTATTCCGGCGCCGGGAAAAGTGGTAGGTGATACTGTAGAGTTTGGCGGGCTTTTGGGACGAGCCCCCGTGATGCCGCTTAATAATTATGGTGCTGCTAAATTTGTCCGCCGCGGCGGTCGTATCCCTGCTCCTATTAACAGCCTCCGCAATTAAGACTGCTGCGAAACAGACAGCTTGCTGTATCAGTAGGCATATAGAGCGGTAAACAGGAGAAAAACAGCGCATTTTAGAGCAATATGGAAGTAAGGGAGAGATTATTTAATTTTTTCAAAAAAAGTCCCGTTTTTTATTGACATTTCTCGTGAATTTGTTACAATTTTACTTGATGTCTATACGGGCAGAACATGCTCCTAAGGGGCAAAAAAAGAAATAAAGGAGGCTTCAGAAAGATGAACGCATTAGGTCGTCATATTTTAGCTGAATTTTATGGCTGCCCTTCGGAAATCCTTAATGATATACAGAGGATTGAGCGAACAATGGTCGACGCGGCGTTGGAAGCCGGTGCCGAAGTTCGGGAAGTGGCTTTCCATAAATTTAGCCCGCAGGGTGTCAGTGGAGTAGTAGTAATCTCGGAATCACACCTGGCAATTCATACTTGGCCCGAATTGGGTTATGCTGCAGTTGACGTATTTACTTGTGGAGAAAAAGTGGACCCTTGGGTTGCTTGTAACTATTTGAAAGACCATTTCGCTGCTGAACGATTAGAGGCGAACGAAATAATGCGGGGCATCTTTGATCATGAAGTCTCCGTTAAAGCGGCAAACTTCTAACCGAAAGGGGGAAGAGGCTTGAGTGCACCGACCTGGAAGTGGTTTATTGAATACACACACCCTACCCAGGCGCATATGCATGGTGTTGAACAGTTTGTGTATAGTGGTAAGACCAAATATCAAGACGTAGAAGTTATTGATACTGATTTTTACGGCAGATGTCTGGTGCTGGACGGAAAAATACAGTCTTCACAATATGATGAATATATTTACCATGAAGCATTGATCCAACCGGCGATGATTATGCATCCGGAGCCGAAAAATGTAATGATTGTCGGTGGCGGGGAAGGAGCAGTCCTGCGTGAAATTCTGCGCCATCCTACAGTTGAAGCAGTAGTGATGGTTGATATTGACCGGGAAGTAGTTGAATTATGTAAAGAATATCTGCCGGAGTGGCATCAAGGAGCTTTTGAGGATCCCAAAGTACGAGTCCATTATATGGATGCGCGCAAATACCTGCAAAAAACTGATGAGGTTTTTGACATTATTTTTGTCGACCTGACAGAGCCTTTGGATGATGGTCCGTCATACCTGCTGTTTACTAAAGAGTTTTACCAAATTGTCAGTGATCGTTTAGCTGATAATGGTATCATCGCCCTGCAGGCCGGTTCTTTTAACCCACGTTTTATTGAACCTCATGCAGCTATCTATAACACCTTAAAGACAGCTTTTCCCATTGTTCGCTCCTACTGGAACTTTATTCCTTCCTATGATTCCACATGGGCTTTTGCTCTTGCTGCCAAAACTCATGATCCGCTGCAGCTGCCTGAAGCAGAAATTGATCAGCGTTTGCAGGAAAGAGGGATCACTAACTTGAAGTTTTATGACGGGGAAACGCATCGCGCAATGTTTGCCATTCCTAAGGACATCAGGACAGCTATTGCAAACGAAAAACGCATTATTGCCGATGACAGACCCCTAATTACTTACTAGTAGTAAATGAGGAGTGACGAGAGTGGAAAGAACCTTTGTCATGGTTAAACCAGATGGCGTGCAGCGCAATTTGGTTGGAGAAGTTATCAGCCGTTTTGAGAAACGGGGCTTAAAACTTGTGGGTCTTAAGTTAATGCAGATTTCACAGGAACTGGCCGCCAAACATTACGGCGAACATCAAGGTAAACCTTTTTATGACGAGTTAATCGGTTTCATTACCTCAGGGCCGGTTGTGGCGATGGTTTGGGAAGGTCTGAACGCTGTCTCCGTAGTCAGGAACATGATGGGTAAAACAAACCCGGCTGCGGCCGCCCCTGGGACAATCCGTGGTGATTTTGCCTTATACATGGTTAACAATGTTGTCCATGGTTCAGACTCACCGGATAGTGCCACACGGGAGATCAATCTTTTCTTCACACCTGAGGAGTTACTGGATTATAAAAAAGCAGCCGATTTCTGGCTGAACGGAAAGTAAGTATATCAATCAGTGAAAATGCACACCCTTGGGTGTGCATTTTTTTATACGGTGTGCCCGACATGGGCTACAGCTTGATGGGGAAAGCAGGTAAATTTGACCTTTGACCGGAGTTATGGTCGTCAGGCTGCCGTGTTAGTTTTATAGCACGGCAGCTTTTTTTATTTATGGTGGAATAACTTTAAGAGATAGAAAATAAATATCTGATGAAGTATCATAATACGGGCAAACTTAACGAAAGGTAAGGACGCAAAGCTTGAGTCTACAGCGCAAGCTATGACCGTCTGGCTGCTGTGTTAGATACAACATTGGCAGTCTTTTATTATACAGAAGTGAGGAGGTGGATAGGTGTTTAAAAAAATGGGAACGAAGAAACAAATTTATAAAATAACAAGCTTGTTTTTGGTAATGCTCTTATTTTTGGGATTAATTTTTCCTCTGCACAATGGGGCCGAAGGTAAAGAACTAGAAAAAGATGATGTCGCTGAAACAGATATTCGAGACAAACCCGGAGAGGAAGTTGTTTTAGAAGAAAAGACCGCAGAGCGAGGAATCAGAGAGGAGCCTGAAGTCCCAGAAGACACTAATGAAGAAGCAGAAGTATTGGAAGAGTATCCAGATGATATTGATCTTGTTCTGGGAGAAGAAGAGGCTGCAGCAGCTGATGCGGATATTGAAGAAAGTGGTCTGGAGACAAGGCCTGAGCAAAATAAGCAATCACTGAGTGCAATCACGCCCCTTGAAACTACTACAGAATTACACTTTACTTCCGATACGCAGGTGTACAAACTGGTTGGCTCATCAATGAATGACAAGAATGTTTTTACGTACGCCTGGATATTAG
The DNA here is from genome assembly GCA_012522335.1 of Bacillota bacterium. Taxonomy (GTDB): domain Bacteria; phylum Bacillota; class Dethiobacteria; order Dethiobacterales; family Dethiobacteraceae; genus UBA9865. The sequence goes on along the minus strand of JAAYKP010000020.1, from coordinate 5,612 downwards.
ATGATAAGTTATATATCGCAGTTGCCACCCAAACTAATAAACCTGTTCAAACATTGAGATTTAAGGATAATACTGATGAAAATGATCAAAACTTTATAAGCTTCACAGCCAGTGAGGTCTTAGCAGCAACCGGAGAGATAGAAAATTATCCAACTGATCCAGGCAGCCCTCTTTATGTAAATGGTGAAGGCCCATTTTATGTGCATGAGCATGTACCTTTTGGCAATGAGCATTACTATTGGGCAATCTATAATCTCGGCGAGCTGTCTCTGAGAGGAGCAGTTACTTTGGAGCTGTTAACAGGCGCGGGAGGATTTGATGTTAGAGGCGAACAGGCTATCTGGCATGTTAAAGGCGCTCTGGAAATACACAAGATAGCTTATGATCAATATGGTGAAATTCTGAACCCCGCAGAAGAATTTGAAATAACTGTACACGGACCGGGCGGTTTTCAAAAAGTTGTTAAGGTAACCAGTGGAAAATTTGTTTTATTGGGCGACTTGGCTAATGGCACCTATTATGCAGCAGAAGAGGCCGAAGATTATCATGTCTCGATAAGCGATCCTGTCACCGTAGGTGCTAACATTGTTGGAGTCATCATAGTTACAAATACCCGCGTACCTGACATACCGGTGACTATTAGAAAGGAAGTAACAGGTAACTTGGGTGATTTGTCAAGAGAATTCAGATTTACTGTAGCTATAAATGACGGCCCTCCAACAGAGTTCAAGCTATCAGATGGAGAGGAATATAAGCTTACAGGGATCCGACCTAAAGATGTAATTACGCTCACAGAGGATAACGGTGGTTATGAAGTTACGGTAATGGTAGATGAAACAGTAATTAATCCGAACAGTGATCATGAATATATCATTGATTTGTCCGCTTACAGTTCAGCCGTAACTATCATGGTGAAGAACCATAAAGACGTCATCATTGACACCGGTATCTCACTTGACACTCTGCCATATGTTTTAATGTTGATACTGGCAGCTATTGGTTTGAGTGTAATTATTATTCGTAAAGGCAATCTCGGCAATGAAAAATAAGCGGTGAGAGCGATGAAGCATAAAGACGAAAATCTGTATCTTAAGAAAATTGCCGCATGGTTGGAGCAGCTCCGCTTTCGCAAACAGCTCTTCGGAGGCGTCAGTGAGCAGGAAGTTTGGAAGAAAATTGAGGAGTTAAATGAGCTGTACGAAGCTGCTCTTAAGGCGGAAAGAGTAAGGTACGACACCTTGATTGCGTACTTTAAGCGTATAGGTAAAGAACCGACAGAAGAGCTGACTGCTGATGATTAGTGAAGTGATCAAAAAGAGAAGAGATAAACTCGTCTTAAAAGAAGGTTATGTAAGTCTGCTGCTGAGAATAATTGTGCTGGCAATTCTGGGATATCTTGTCTTCACGCAGGTGTTTTTGCTAACCAGGGCAGCCGGCAATGAGATGTTCCCGGCAGTTAAAGACGGAGATTTAATAATCTGCTTCAGACTACAGAAGAATTATGCGAAAAACGATATTGTCAGCTACAGAGTAAACGGTAAAAGAAAGCTGGGACGCTGCATCGCTCAGGCAAACGATGTAGTGACCATAGATGCCGCCGGAACCCTGCGTATCAATGGTACTGTACAGTCAGGTGAGATCATGTATCCCACCTATGCGAAAGCAGGATTAACCTACCCTTACAAAGTCCCGGCAGATCATGTATTTATCCTCGGTGACTTTCGTACACAAGCGACAGACAGCCGTGACTTCGGTGCCATTCCCAGGGATGATGTTGACGGGAAAGTAATTACTCTACTGCGGAGAAGAGGCTTGTAAAAACATTAAAAACTCGAGGAGGAAGAAAAATGAAAAAGCTTTTATCAATCCTGTTAGCGTTGACTTTAGTCTTAAGTCTGAGTGCGTTTGCATTTGCGGAAACTGATAATGGTGATAATGTTTATGATGACTGGAGCCCAATTACAATTAAGAAGGAAGTTAAGCTTACTAATCCAGGAACGGTACATCCGGCAGAAACCTTTAACTTTACTATTGGCTCCGGCACAGTTCTAGAGGGTAATGCAGCAAGTGCTCCTGCATTTGAGCCAAATACTTTCACAATTGATGTAGGTGAAGGCGACGGGGAAGGGTCTACAAATATTAATTTACCGGAATTTACCGATGTGGGAGTTTACAGTTATCCTGTCTTCGAAGTGCCTGGCAATACAGCCGGTATGGTTTATCATGACGGAGAAACTGCTTACGAGCTGGTAGTAACAGTAATTAACAATCCTGACGGTGATGGTTTTCTACGTGTATTAACACTAACAGACGAAAATAACGTTAAAGATGATGCCTTTGAAAACGAATTCTCAGCCGGTAAGCTGGTAATTACAAAGAAGATAGAAGGTAATTACGCTGTATATTCTGATGAATTTGAAGTAACAGTTACACTAACATCAGAGCAAGGTAAAGTTATTAAAGAAGGTCCAATTTCTGTAACAGGTGCAGTTGACGATATAGGTTCTGTTGTTAAGAATGAAGATGGAACAGTTACGGTAACCTTTAAAGTAACTGATGGATCAGAAGTGATAATTGACAATATTCCTTATGATGTGTCATATGAAGTTGCTGAAGAGTCAGGCAACTACACGGCTACTATTGAAGGAGCAACAGGAGTTATCGGAGAGTCGCAAACTGTAGCAATTACAAATAGACTAGACAAAGAAATTCAAGCAGGTGTCAACCTTGACAGCCTACCCTATCTTTTGCTTTTAGTCGGTGCTGTAGTGGGGTTGTTTGGCTTTGCCATGAAGAGAAGATTAGCAGGTAACAGATAATCTGTTAGAGGATAACTTTTGCCAGGGGTTGATGGTATAGTTTTGCCATCAACCCCAAAGGCAAACGATGGGAGCACAGCTGCATGAGGTTTGCGAAATTCATTTTAAAGGTAACTGAGGCACTTGTCACTTTTGTGGTGGTAATCTCATTGTGCATTATCGCTCTTTATGCTGCCTATGCCTTATGGGATAACAGCCTCGTTTATGCTGAGATAGATAATATTCAGGCTGAAATGTTAAAGCTGAAGCCGGAAATCGAAGCCGGTCGTCCTACCTTTGATGAATTACTGGCTATAAACCCTGATGTAGTTGGTTGGGTGACAGTAGATAATACCAGGATTGACTATCCTGTCCTTCAGGGGAAGACGAACTTAACTTATATTAATACCGATATCTATGGTGAATTTGCCCTTGCAGGAAGTATTTTTCTTGATTCACGCAATAATAGAAACTTTACAGACAGTTATTCTTTGCTGTATGGGCACAGCATCAATAACGACAGGATGTTTGGTGACATTAACCTGTATAAGGAAGAGGACTTCTTTGCAGAAAATCAAACCGGCGAATTGCTGACTCCTGAAAAAAAATATGCGCTGCAAATCTTTGCCTGTTTAGTCGTTCCCGCCAATGAGGAAGAAATATTTAACCCCATTATATGGCATAGAAATCTGGATGAACTGCTGGGCTATGTTCAGCGCTCTGCTTTATATGTTAATGCAGTTACCGTGGCAGAGATCAGAGCTGCGAAAGAAGAAGGGCAGATTTTAGCACTAACTACCTGCTCAAATGAATTTACAGACGCCAGAACGGCAATATTGGCGGTTATGAAACAAATTTGAAGAGGAGGTTATGCAGTGAGCATAAGACAGACAAAAGTATTAGCCAGCTTACTCACCATGATCATTTTCCTCATAGTAATCTCATCGGCTGTCAAAGCAGAAAGCATCCCTATTGTGGAACTACCGGTTACCGTTACTTTGAAAAGCACGCCTCCGCCTGATTATGAGGTTTGTGATTACACAATCATTTTAGAAGCTGATAATCCGGACTTTCCTATGCCGGACGGCAGTGTCGATGGAATGTATAAACTGATTATTACAGGAGAAGCGACAGTTAAATTGCCTGAGATCCGCTTTAATTCAGTAGGTATTTACACATATACGATTTATCAATTAAAACCTGGCAGCGATGAAGTAGTAGGTTATGATGAGACGAAATATAATCTTGTTGTTTATGTGACCAATGCCGAAAACGGAAGCGGTTTAGAGACGACGGTGCTTCTATACTTGCTTGGCCAAACGGAAAAGCTCGATGCGGTCATATTTAGTCCACCGGTTGTGAAAGAAAGCATAGTTGACCCGGAACCCCCGAAAACCAGCGATGACACTGTGATTTGGCCATATTTAGCTTTATTCAGCAGCGGCGCAGCCATGCTTTTCATACTTGGAGTAACGAAGAAAAAGGGGAAATATGAAGACTAATAAGAAACCCCATCCCTGCCATTTGAGCATAGGTGGGGCTGCTTACTTATCAGAACATAAAGTCGGGATATTATGAAAAGAACTTTCAGGTATATTGTCTTAATTTTTGCTGTTGGCATGATGTTTTTTTCAGGACATAAACTATGGGTTATATACACGGAGTATGCTGAAGGCGAAAGGGTGTATGATGATTATGCTAACAGGTTTGTGACAGATACGGTAGGAGTAGAAGCAGCAAAAGCAGAAATTATTGACATTGATTTTGCTGCTCTTCTTGCTGAGAATAAAGATATCGTTGGTTGGATTTATTGTGAAGGTACGCCAATCAACTACCCGGTTGTGCAAGCTAATGACAACAATTATTATCTGCGCCGATTGTTAGATGGTACTTACAATATAGCCGGGACCATATTTATGGATTATCGAAACTCGGCAGACTTAACAGATTTAAATACTATAATCTATGGTCACAATATGAGAAATGGTACCATGTTTGGGAGTTTGGCGAATTATCTGCAGCAGGATTATTATGAAGAGCATCCGGTAATCTACTATCTTACTCCGAGACAAAGCTATGAAATTCAATTAGCTGCAGGCTTTGTGACTGAAGCTTGGTCAAATATCTATAGCATCCCGCAAACCAGGGCAGAGCAAAATGAATTATTGCAAGAGATAGCATCAAAATCACGCTTTAAAGCAAATATATGCCTTGAGGAAGGAGATAAAATAGTTACTTTGTCTACATGTGCTCATGACTTCGATGGTGCCAGATATGTTGTTATAGGCAAAGTAATAAAGCCGCAGCCCTAACTATGCTCATTATGCTGCAGCTTTTTACTTTTTACCGATTTAAGGCATTTTTTAATTCCTCAGCCCGACGCTGCACTAAGGCTGTCCGACGTTCCAGATACATGCGCACATCTTTGGGCGTAGAGACATTTTGCAGAGAGAAGTCAGGATAAATGAATTTACTGGTGGCACCGCCGCCTAAACCGAGAATATGGTGGCGTTCCTCAATCATGGCAATATTATACACACACTCACAGCCGGGCAGGGCATAGCCGATATTTTCCAGCCCACCGAGAATTTGACGCTGCCTGTAAAGGTAGTAAGGCTGGTAGCCGTGTGCTTCCAGCATAGCTACAGCAGCAGCATGCATCTCCCGTACAAGCTCAGCTTCAGGTAAGGGAAAACTGTCCTGTTCTTTATCGTAGCGCGAGGCCCGCTTACGGGAAAAAACATGTAAAGTGATGTTTTCCGGTTTTAGGTCCAGTACCTGCCGCAGCGATTCCTCTACCATCTGCCGGTTTTC
>JAAYKP010000143.1 GCA_012522335.1 Bacillota bacterium | reverse complement strand
GGAGGAGATATAAATATTGCGGACAGAACAAGAAATTTTTCACTTAATTTTAGACGTGGCTAAGGCTGATGAGCGTATTCGGGCGGTACTGCTGGTCGGATCGCGGGCAAACTCCGAAGTGCCAAAGGACATCTATCAGGATTATGACATCACTTATTTTGTCAAAGATATTACGCCCTTCTATAACAATCCGGCATGGGTTGAAGAACACTTTGGTAAACCTCTGATTATGCAGATGCCGGAAGCGATGCGTTCTCCGGTTGGAGACGGTAATTTTAATTATATGATGATTTATCCCGATGCAGTTCGCATTGATCTCTCTTTTGAATTTCAAAAATACATAGATAAGGGAGAGCCCGCTGTTATTCTGCTTGATAAAGACAAGGGAAGAGGCTTTTTACCACCTCTACTGCTTTCCAGCGGTAAGTATTGGCATATAGAACCGCCATCATCACTTTTCTTTTACTCTTGCTGCAATAACTTCTGGTGGTGTCTTAATAATGCAGCGAAAGGTATAGCAAGGGACGAGCTGCCGTATGTCATGTACATGCTGAACTGTGTGATTCGGGCTGAATTACACGAGATGATTAACTACTATATCGGCGTACAGCATGGATTTAATCTTTCTACAGGTAAAGCAGGCAAATATTTTAAAAAATATTTGCCGCCAGAACTATATACACAATATCTCGCTACCTATTCCGGCAGTAATTATACCGATATTTGGGCGGCGGTTGATACGATGTGTAACTTGTTCCATACCCTGGCATTGACAGTAGCGGAGCATTTCGACTTCACTTATCGTCAGGAGGAGGAAGATGGAATAAGGCAGTATTTGCGGATGGTAAAAAAGCAAATACTGTAATACTAGCCCGCTAAAGGAAGGGTTGGAATTACATGAAAACTGGGAAATAATGCACATCTGGATTCTTTTTTAGTTTTTCAAGCAGGAAACAGAACTTTTGTTTTTTTATTCAAGACAAACAATTTCTTTGTTATAATTTACCTGTAATAATCTTGCTTCTATCTCCTGAGCTGTTTTTGACATGAGAAAAGCGATTAAGCAAGATAAGGAGGGTGAAAAAATATGGACTATTTCGAACATCTAATCGATGAAATTGATAGTTTTACTTTTTCCGGATGGGATTTCTCCTATATTACAGAAACAGGAAGAATGCAGGAAGTCCCGGTTAGGTGGAACTATTATAGCAAAATAAAACCATATTTATACAACGTTGATAGATTACTGGACTTGGGAACGGGTGGAGGAGAAAAATTGTCTAAGTTTACACCTTTGCCCAAAGAAACATATGCAACTGAAGGATATAAGCCAAATGTAGAAATTGCAAAGAAAAACCTTGAGCCTCTTGGAATACAGGTAATAGAGGTTGACGGAGAAGAAGGACCGCCATACAATAGCAAGCTGCCTTTTGAGGATAACTACTTCGACTTAATCATAGACAGACATGAAGCATATTGTCCGCGAGAAATATATCGCATTTTAGCGGACGATGCACACTTTATTACGCAGCAAGTGGGAAGCACTACGGAATGTTTATAGATATGGGTAGACGGGAGGGGCTAAAGATTGTATGAACATTCTAATCGCAGACGATGAGAATGATATCAGGAATCTAGTTAAAATCAGTCTTGAGGAAAACGGATATACTGTGCTGGCAGCACAAAACGGTAAAGAAGCATGGGACATCCTTATGTCACAGGATGTCCAGCTGGCAATCCTTGATGTGATGATGCCGGTGATGGATGGATTTACTCTTCTGCGTAAAATGCGGGAACACAGCATCATCCCCGTCATCTTTCTGACCGCCAGGACGGATGATGTGGACAAAGTTCTTGGGCTCGGACTGGGGGCGGACGACTATATGGAAAAACCCTTTTCCCTTGCTGAATTAGTGGCTCGCGTAGGTGCGCAGCTGAGACGTAACAATGAGTATCTTTCACAGAAGGGGAAACCTGTGACAAGCATTACATACGAAAATTTGTCCATAGACACAGAAAAATGCTGTGTCTTTAAGAACGGAGAGCTAATTGAGCTTGGCGCTAAGGAATATAAACTGCTTCTGCATTTTATGGAACACCCTGAGAGGGTTTTTACAAAGCGTCAGCTTTATCAGGCGGTATGGGAAGATGATTACTATTTTGATGACAATACAATAATGGTACATATCAGCCGAATCAGAAATCGGATAGAGGATGATCCGCAAAACCCCAAGTATCTGAAAACCATCCGCGGCATCGGGTACAAGCTGCATTATACCGGAGAAAAAGTATGAAGAGAAAACTGTTCAGCCAATTCATGATTAATTACCTGATGATATTTTTGCTAACATTACTGGTGACGCTGCTGGCGTTTGTACTGTTATCCTTTGCCAGCAGCTTGATTTCAGGCTCGCTGGCAAAAAGCCGGTACCCTGCAAGTGCAATTATCAAGGAAGATTACAGCCAGATTGATGCCTCGGATGTTGTACAAAGTGGCGGAGGGGTACAAGTTGTTGATAAGGAATACCGTGTTGTTTCTTCGCACGGCCTTGATACCATCGGCAAAGACAAGCTGACTGTTGAGGAATTCACAACATTTTTAATTGAAAGTAAGAGCAAACCCTATCATTACGACATTCTTTATCAGCCCCAAGGAGAGTTTTGGCTGATTGTTACTTTTCCTACTTCTATGCGGTTGGATTTTTCTCTAGTCCATAATAAGGAAGCCATCACCGGGGATTTGATGCGGGCAGGTTCGGTAATTACTGTGGTGGTATTGATTTATCTTCTGATGCTCGCCTTTTTTGCTTATATCTACTCGAAGATTACAGCTGCGAGCATAACTGTACCTCTGCAAAAACTTCGCGATGGCACCATGCTCTTGCGCGAAGGGGACTATTCCGCGCGAGTGGATTTACGCCTTAAAAATGAGTTTGCTGAGCTGCAGGACACCTTTAACGACATGGCTGCTCGGATTGAGCATGAAATATCGCTGCGCCGGAAGTCAGAGGAGGACAGGCGTCGGTTGATTCTCGACATCTCCCATGATCTAAAAAATCCCATGTCTAGTATACAGGGCTATGTGGAATTACTTTTAGAAAAATCAGGTATGACTAAACAGGAACGCTCTGAGTACTTGGAGATTATTCATAATAACAGCAAAAGAGCCAATCGGCTGCTTACCGAGTTGTTTGAGCTTTCCCAAATAGACAGCCCGGAATTTTCTTTAAAGACTGCAAAAACAGATATCTGCGAATTTATCAGGCAAATATGTGCCGAACTTGTACCGCTGTTGGAGCGCGAGGGGTTCCAATACGGATTTGATATTTGCGAAGAGAACGTTTTTGTTCTGCTGGATGCCGATCGGTTTGGACGGATCTTGCAAAATCTTGCCGTAAATGCGCTGCAGTATAATCCACCCGGAACATTGGTTGCTGTAAGTCTGACGGTACAGAATAGTCAGGCGGTCATTGATTTCAGCGATAATGGGATCGGAATACCAGATCATCTTAGGGACAACATCTTCAAGCCTTTTGTCCGGTCAGATGACTCCCGCAACTCCAAAACCGGAGGCAGCGGTTTGGGGCTGTCCATAGCAAAAAAGATTGCCGAAGCCCACGGTGGGGATTTGCTACTACTTCCCGATAGGAAGAAAGGCAGCGCTTTTCGCATTACCGTTCCTACGGTTTAAGGTATATTTAAGGTTAATGACAGCTGTATGACAGGTTCCATTACTAAAATAGTGATGAACCTAGAATACAGCTGTTTTTTTTGGATAGGAAATTACATCAGCCTTGAATTGCTTTCTTTCTACCGAAGGGGGTTGTTAAGGTGGATTCCCCCTTAATATTACGGGATGGTCAGGACCGTAGGTTCGTCGAAGGGGTGGCAACCCCTAAAGAACAAGAAAAACGCATCATTGAAAAAAAGAGCAGCGTCTTTCTTGATGTGAGGTGTTGAGCAATGAAATATGAACCGACTTATTTAGAGATGTTTTTGACAAAGCTGGCTTTTGTCTTTTGCGGCAAATCCGTCTACCGGTCATTTGCTGACAGTCTGCCCCTGGAAGGCGGAGAGCGGGTGCTGGATTTCGGGTGCGGCATGGGAACGGTGGCGTACCATGTAGCAAAAAAGCTGACCAATGGGCAGTTGACCTGTCTGGATGTTTCGGAACGGTGGTTACAGGCCTGCCACAAAACCCTGCGCAGATTTGATAATATCATTTTTCTGAAATGGGAATCGCCAGTGCTGGCGGATGAAAGCTACGATGTAGTGTTCTGCCATTTTGTCCTGCATGATATTCCGGACTGTGAATTGGGAAAAGTCATTCCTGTGTTGGCGGGGTCCCTCAAGCCAGGTGGCGTACTGGTTTTCAGGGAACCGCTGAGAAATATGCAAAAAACAAACATTATTAAACGTTTGATAGAAAACGCTCTTTCCCTCAAAAATAGTCGCATCACCGATATACCGGTGGTGGGCAACACCCTTGAAAGTGTATATGTTAAAGCATAATGGAGGTTTTACTATGATTCAAACAGTTATATTTTTGCTTTTTAGTGTTTTATCAGCTGCTTCATTGGCGGGGATTTTGCTCTTATCGGCTTATTGTCTGATTGCACACTTCAGGGAAAAGACGAAGCCAAAGCCATTTATTGCCCTGAAAAAAACGGTGGTCTTTTTTACCGCAATAATGATATTGAACGTGGGACTGGTTATCCTTTCTCAGCGTAATGCTTTTACTCCGCGCATCGTGGATGAATACGGCAATACCCCCAATAACAGTATAGCTGAGCTTACGGAGCTTGAACTGAACGGCAGAAAGCAGTGGATCAGCCTGCGAGGCTGGGACAAGAACTCGCCCGTCCTGCTTTTCCTGGCGGGCGGACCCGGCGGTAGCCAGATGGCTGCAGTGAGGCATGAGCTAGAAGAGTTGGAGAAGCATTTTGTTGTTGTCAACTGGGATCAGCCCGGTTCCGGGAAGTCTTATTATGCGGAAAGGACGAACAATATTACGGTCCAAACCTATATTCAGGATGGCTACGCTTTGACCGAGTATTTAAAAGACCGATTTTCCCAGGAAAAAATCTATTTGTTGGGGGAATCGTGGGGCAGTGCCTTGGGGGTTTTCCTTGTTGATATGTACCCTGATTCCTATTATGCGTTGATTGGCACAGGACAAATGGTGGATTTTGCAGAAACCGAGCGGATAGATTACGTAGAGGCGCTGGAAATTGCACAAGCAAAAAACGATGCTGACTTAATTAAACGGCTTAAAGCAAACGGGGAACCGCCATATTATGGAAAAGATGTGACATGGAAAAGCGCGGTGTATCTGAACTATCTCAGCGCTTATATGGCGGCAAATCCCGAAATCCACAATCCCGGATACAATACCTTTCGTGACATAGCTTCCCCGGAATATGGGCTGCTTGATAAAATCAACTATTTCCGTGGCCTTGTCAACACATATAATCATGTATACCAGCAGCTTTATACCATCGATATGAGAGTGGATTTTACCAAACTCAATGTGCCTGTCTATTTTTTCCTGGGACGACATGACATCAATGCACCTACGGTGCTGGTTGAGGATTATTACCGGGTTCTTGATGCGCCGGACAAAGAAATCGTCTGGTTTGAGCATTCCGGGCATAGTCCATGGATCAACGAGCCGGAAAAGTTCGTAACGGAGGTGTTGTCATGTTTATCGGAAAACAAAATTCAAGAATAGGGAAGAGAAAGAATATGCACCCAATTGTTTTTCTGCCACTGTTTATTACCATTATTATTGTGATCTCAAACCTATCTGCGCAAAAGGGCAGCATTGTGATTCTTGAGAATCCAAACGGAACTGGATATACGATGGATTTTAAGGAGTGGAGCTCAAACAATAAGTGCGAATTATTCCTTAAAAAGGGCGAGGTGCTGCAGGTCGAAGTTGTCCGGGAGGACGGTGAAATTGACCTTATGATCAGAGGCAAAAACGGCACTGAACCCTATTCGGGCAATAACCTTCAGTCAATTATATTCACCGTAACAGTATCTGAAACGGATAGATATGTAACCTACATCACCGGTAAAAATGCAACGGGAAAAATTACGGTAAAAAAATGAAACCCGCAGACATCAATGCCATCAGATCATATGATTTGCAAAATTGATGTGCAGAAATAAATTAGCCCGTGTTTCAATGAACGAAGCATTGAAGCACGGGTGCGGAGTAGAATAGTTATTCTGCTTGCCACAAAATTATAACCTGCTCTTCTTTAGAGAAGCGGCAGGTTTTCTTTTATTGAAAGGAGTGAAACCCGAACATGCTTTATTTATTCATATTAAAGATAAAGCGCATCAGACAAAGCATGCACTAAAATCCAGGGCAAAAGCGTTGTAGTTTTTTGATATCCATATGACAGCATAAAACCAAACAGAAGCAAATCTGCAATACTGGAAAAAGAGAATAACAAATTACCGTTATAGATGCGAAAATAGTAATCGGGGAAATGCATGAGACCAAAGGCGATAGTCCCTGCTAATAATGCGCTGGGAACTTTTTTGAAAATACTGCCTGCAGAGCGGTATATAATTCCCCGATGAAAAAATTCTTCGCATAATGCGGGATAAAGAAGGCTGTAAACAAAACCCCAGACTTTTTTCATGGTAATACCACCAGAGAAAAACATAACTAAATATATGAAGAGAATAGGCCAGCCGGCTCTGGTGTGTCTTAATGAAAGTAAGCTTTTGAACTGATAGCCCAGCAGCTTAAATAAAATAAATGGTATCAGTACATATAACAAGTTGCCGAGGATTATATTCCTAATTTGTTCCGGCAACGCGAAACTTGCAAAATTTGAAATGGATTGTGCGAGCCTATCTATAATGAATATCAGCTGGTTGTATCCCGGTAGGAAAGAAAGTAGGGGAGTCCCGGAAAGAATGTGTTTTCTTTGCAGGCTGTCGATTATCGTTACAAAAAGGAATAAAGAATAAACTGCAGCAGCAATTAATCCTTTTTTTGCTACCCTCGTATCGATTTGAAAAGCTTGTTGATTCTCGTCTGTACTATTTGAGGCGAGGTTGATTGTATACATGCCCGCAGCATACATCACAGCGCCGGTAATACCGCTGCGCAGCGCGGTGAAATAGGATGCGCCGTAGGCTAGATTACTGATGGCCTTGAGCAGTATATATGCAGCTAGTATGCCTGCAAATAACATGTTAGAAAACAGCTCGTCAGAAAAGATTTTGCTTTTTTGCTTAAGGTATGGAAGCATGGTCCACCCTCCGTAATGTTTTTACTAAATTATACCAGATTACGGAGAAATGTAAAGCTTGCTTTACAAAATTGTTTTAGATTTACGTTAATGTAAAGCATGCTTGACAAAGGGCCATTTTTTTTATATATTATACGGAAAGCTAACTTAACATAAGGATAGGAGTCAATGAAGTTGAGAAACAGGTTAGAGGAAATAAGAAAAGCTAAGGGCATAACACAGGAACAATTGGCGGCAGCACTAAACGTTTCCCGTCAGACCATCGGATCGTTGGAAAACGGACGATATAATCCATCAATTATCTTGGCATTTAAAATTGCCCGGTATTTTGACTTATCTATTGAAGATATTTTTATCTATGAGGAGGACGCAGAGCTGTGAGGAAAGGTATTGGAATCTATGCCTTGTTATCATCGACAGGTTTAATGCTGCTGCTGTGGGGTTTGTTTTCAGATAATCCTATGCAAACTGGTATTCTGGTTTCAGTAGGAATAATAGTACTGGGATT
>JAAYKP010000019.1 GCA_012522335.1 Bacillota bacterium | reverse complement strand
CATTAGGAATAGAGAACTGACAATACGAGCAAGACGACATTATTCGCCATATTTCTGCTCAACCAACATTATACTATCAGGGGGTAATTTCGTCAACACTTAATTATACATATATATACTTATATATACAGCATTTTTGCCCCAAAAGTGATTACGATCAATATGAACAGGCAGCCAGCGCAAAATGTACTGGCTGCCTGCCGTTACTTTTGAGCATGATGCTGCTGCTTTGCCTGTTCCTCTTAATGCCTGAAATACAGCGCCCTTGAGGGCAAGAGTAGAAGTTGAATAAAAGTTTAGCGGCAGCGTAATGATTACTGCTGCTGGATATGCTAGTCCGACTTGTGCAGCCAATGCTTCAGGTGGAAATGTAAGAATGAATTGCAAATCTGGTGCCGGGTTGAGTATAAAATGAAGTAGTTCATACATAAAACAAAACAAAACAGACCATGGCTGCCGCTAAAACTCTAATCAGCACGATAAATAAAATAGCGGCAACGTGATGATAACTACTTGAACTGCCAAATTAAGAATTGCTGCTGATCTTGCCGAGGAGATGTAGAAATGCATTCTAAATCAGTTGCTGGTTCCGTAAGGTGTGAAGTAGGTCAATGATAAGGATGGAATACACCACTGTTGCCACTAAGATTAAGATCATCACAATAATTATTTTTTTATGGAACTCATCCGGGCTAACCTCCCGGGACAAAAACATTACAAAGATGCAACCGTAATAATTAATCTTCAATTACTTTAGAGGCAAGGTGATGCTCAAAGAAACCTGATCAGTAATTTATATCTATAATACAAAGCTTCAGGAGGGTCGTGAAGATTTGTTGAAGATCAGGAAACCGGCTTCGTTAATAACTGGAACAAGTCGTTAGCAAAGGCAACATACATCACGCCTGCCTCTAAAATATTTATTTTCTTTTCCCCCTTAACCGCTGAGGTTGTCCGGCATGCAAGCTGCAAACATCAGGGCTTTTTCTGCCTGCTGTACAGATAATATAGGCAGGCATGTCCACCCATGTATATACATCTTGACGCAGGATATGCCTTTTTGATAACCGTTAGCAAGCATCGTACCGGATTCTGCAGGAATCGCAGTTGTGATGATTTTCACATTTTCCTGCTGAAAAGAAACTGCGCTGCGGCAGTGTATTGTGAAACATGTAACTATTGCTGCCAAATAAAAAACACTGGCGCTAATCCGGCTCTCAACGATTTTTGAATCATGCTTCGAGCTGATCTATTTACTTTCGCCATATTCCAACTCTACAAATATTGTACGATGTAAGGAATCTCCTGTCAAGTATAAATATTTCCAGTAAATTGCCTGGCAAAACCAAAGAAAACCCCGAGGATACAAGAAGGTTTACTACTTATTTACCTCAGGACAGTTCCCTGAACGGTATTTGTGTGATAAATTTTAAGTATAAGGTTATCCTTTGGAGGTGAAAGCTGTGAAGCTTAACTATCAGCGCACTATTTTAGTTGGCTTGGCCTTTCTTACTATTTCTGCCTTCTGGCAGATGTATGATTTCTATATCCCCTTAATCCTGAAATATACTTTTGCCATGAGTGATACAGTGGCCGGAGTTATTATGTCGGCTGACAATATTACCGCTCTGATACTCCTGCCCTTATTCGGCATTCTCTCCGACAGAACAAAGACCCGTATCGGCCGCCGCATGCCTTTTATTCTCGTTGGCACTATACTGGCAGCACTATCAATAACCGCCATCCCTTACGCGGCACAAACACAAAACTTACCTGTCTTTCTGACAGCCCTGGCTGCCGTTTTAATCGCCATGGCTGTTTATCGTTCTCCGGCGGTGGCGCTGATGCCCGATATTACTCCCAAACCGCTGCGTTCAGCCGGTAATGCTGTTATCAACCTCATGGGCGCTCTGGGAGGCGCGCTGATCCTGCTCTTGAATGCCTTCCTTGCCCCAAACGTCAGCAGTCCTGCCCAGGCCAACTACTGGCCAATTTTTCTCGTCACGGCGGGAATCATGCTGACAGGCACTTTGATCTTGCTGTTAACTATCAACGAGCCGCAGTTGGTAAAAGAAATGCGGCAGACGAGCGCGGCTCTGGGCATCGACATAGAAGAAGCGGCAGAAAATCCTGTTCAGGTAAAAACAACACTCTCTGCAGCTGAAAAGAAAAGTATGGCCTTACTGCTGGCCTCAATTGCTTTATGGTTTACCGGTTATAACGCGGTAACTACCGCTTTCTCCAAGTATGCTGTTGCACGGCTGGGTATGACAGAAGGACAAGCCTCGCTGATTCTGATGGTCGCCGTCATTGCAGCCGTAATTGCCTTCATCCCTGTGGGGATCATTTCTACACGCATTGGCCGCAAAAAAAGTATTATGTTTGGCATTGTTCTCCTGACGCTGGACTTTGGCAGTGCAGCTTTTTACACAGCATACTCACCGCTGATGTTTGGCACCTTTGCTTTGGCCGGCTTTGCCTGGGCGGCCATTAATGTTAACTCACTGCCGATGGTTTTGGAAATGTCCAAGGGGGAAAGTCTTGGTAAGTACACAGGATATTACTATACTTCTTCCATGGCAGCACAGGTGATCACACCCATTTTGTCCGGTGCCCTGCTGGAGCATGTCGGCTATTTCACCCTGCTTCCTTATGCCGCCTTCTTTATCGGACTGTCGTTTCTTACGATGTCCATGGTGCGTCACGGTGATACCAAGCCCATTGCTCCTGCCTCGCCCCTGCAGGCTTTTGATGCCGGAGATTGAGGCAAAAGTAAATTAAACTGGTAGGTGATGCTGTCTGGAACTAATTATTGTGATGATCTTAACTGTCCTGCTTTATATCTTGGCGCTGGCGCCGGGACGACTGCCGCCAAAGACAAGCAGCAGGCTGTGGACTACTGCTTATGCCCACCGCGGACTGCATACAAAGGACTGCCGGATACCGGAAAATTCCCTGGCTGCTTTTTCTGCTGCCGCTGCAGCCGGCTACGGCATTGAGTTGGATTTACAGCTGACCGCAGATGGTGAGGTGGTAGTCTTCCATGACGATAACCTGCTCCGCCTCTGTGGAATAGACCGCGCCGTGGCAGACTGTACCTGGCAGGAACTGCAGCAGTTTAATTTATGTGAGTCAAGGGAAAAGATCCCCTTGTTTAGCGAAGTGCTTACCCTTGTTAACGGACGGGTGCCGCTGCTGGTAGAACTGAAAACCGGCAGCAATAATAAACAGCTGTGCCAAAAGACGGCACAGCTGCTGGATAATTATCAAGGCTTATTTTGTATCGAATCATTTCATCCCGGCATTGTCCTCTGGTTTAAGAAAAACCGCCCACAAATAGTCCGGGGGCAGCTCTCGGCAGGCTGGAGACGCTTTGAGATGCTGCCCAAGCTTGTGGCTCTGCTCCTTTCCTCACTATTAACAAATATTGCTGCTCGGCCGCATTTCGTTGCTTACCATCATGAAGATGCACCCCATCAACTTAAACTAATGCTTTATAAACTGCTGGGAGGAAAGCTGCTCGCCTGGACTGTCACTGCGGCAGAGCAGATCCCGGACAATTTTGACACATTTATTTTTGAGTATTTTTTACCACCGAGACCTGATTATCAGCAGGGGCAGGTAAGCTGAAACCGCCGTCAATAATGTTTTTGGGCTGTAAGAAAATCGCCCCTTCATTACAAGCCTGACGGCAGACGCCGCAGCCATAGCATTTTTCACTGCTGACAAAGCATTGACCATACTTGTAAACAATTGCCTCAAACTGACAAAGCCGCTGGCAGCGGCGGCAGCCGGTACAGCGTTCAGCATCAATAGCGGCCAGGTATTCTGCCTTAAACATCAGCTCTAACAAATTGTTTTTAACTTGAATTCTGTAAGCAAGGCATTCCTGGTTACAGTTACAGAGCGCACCAATAAAGGGAGTTTTCATAGTCCAGACGGAATGAACCAAACCCTGCCGGTCAAATTCCCGCAGGAGCCGTTTTGCTTCAGCCGGCGTAATTGTTTCTAAACTATGACGTAAATCTGCGTAGTCAATACCGGATTGATAAGGATCGATACCAAGCAGTAAGCAGAAACGGCCATTTTTTTGCCCTGCAGTTACACTGCGGCAGACACAGGCAACTCTGGTAATTGACTGCACCATCTCAATTATTTTTTCTGCATCTTCTAAAGGCACAACCTGTCCGAAATGAATCTGTTTCATACGCCTGGTACCGATGTTGTAAATAAAACGATAGACAGCGGGAAAACGCTTTTTAGCCCATGCTAATTTAGTTATGTTAGCCTGGGCATTTCTTTGTACGCTCGGAATAAAGTGACGGATATACTGCAGCCGTGCTTCGTCGGCCAACAATTCAGTTGAATAGTTCTGCATGACCTCGTACCACTTCTTGCCTTCACCGTGTTGGGTACAAAACTCACAAATAGGCGTAACCTCCTCTCCCTGCCTGTTTTATCCTCTAGTTTACCATTTGCGGCAGCACTGCATACTTTTCCCCTATAAATAGCAGCTATCCTTTGCTACAATATCATTAAGAAGGCAAATACTACAACTATCTTTTTCATCCCTGTCAGCCGCTGTAGAAAGGGGATACTGCCAATGAAAAAAATCTTTCTGGAGACCATGAAAACACAGCAGGGACGTACGGGTTTTTACTCGATGGTCATTTTTACTTTAGCCCTTTACCCCATCAGCCTGTTCTTTGCCGGTACTTATATTGGCAAAGTAGGCATGCTGGCCTGTTCCATGGCATCTTTTTTTGGTGCGCAAACTTTCTTTCAGGCCTCCCTGGTCGTAAGAAGCTTTCTGGAAAAAGAAGAAGAAAACAATCAGCACTAGTGGCGCTCCTGTTCTTACAGGCGCTTTTTTTTTGTACAAATCTTTCCATGCTGATTTACCAGAACTTTTCGATAATAGCTTTTCTTGTCTGCTCTGCAGTGAAATCTATATTTCCCTGCAAATGAATGACACGATTATAACGGCGCA
Organism: Bacillota bacterium; assembly: GCA_012522335.1. Classification (GTDB taxonomy): domain Bacteria; phylum Bacillota; class Dethiobacteria; order Dethiobacterales; family Dethiobacteraceae; genus UBA9865. The sequence continues at coordinate 125 of JAAYKP010000019.1, read as the reverse complement.
TTAAGAGCCCCGGCTGAAAAAGTTTAGTAAAATATACTTCATCTGCCTGCCACAGCTTTAGCTGCTCCGGCGCAGCAGGTGTGACGGAAATGCCTAATTCGGGAAACTTAAATTTTAGTATGTGT
>JAAYKP010000142.1 GCA_012522335.1 Bacillota bacterium | reverse complement strand
CGTTTACGCAGCCGGCGTCGATCTACTTCTAACTTTGTTTCACCGGGACCGCGAGTGCCAATGCCACCGCCCAAACGGGACAGTTCCACACCTTTGCCTGACAAACGCGGTAAAAGATAATTTAACTGTGCCAGTTCTACCTGTAAGATTCCTTCCTTTGAGCGGGCACGTTGGGCAAAGATATCAAGAATCAATGCCGTACGATCAACGACACGCACTGACAATAAGTTTTCCAGATTTCGCAGCTGCGAAGGAGATAGCTCGTCATCAAAAATTACCAGATCTGCCCCTGTTTCGTCTACAATCAGCTTAACCTCTTCTACTTTTCCTTTGCCAACATAAAAGGCCGCGTCAGGTCGAGGCCGTTTTTGAATTATTTCCGCCACCGGCTGAGCACCGGCGGTTTCCGTCAACAAGGCAAGTTCTCGCATAGTTTCTTCAATATTCCACTGTAAATCCTGTGTGTCAATCCCAACCAGCACCGCTTTTTCCATAAAACAACCTTCCTTTCTGCTTCATTGTAACAGAAAGGAAGGTTAGGGGCAATTTTCTAAACTCAAGTTTGCCAAAAATTATCTTCATCTTCTTCTGCTATTTGCTTTACATCTTCCCGCCGCAGCAGCATCAGTTCATCGCGGCTGTAAAGCCGTCGGTTAACAAGGCGTAACGCTTGTCGGCGAATAGCTTTCTCCACGATGTTCCGCACAAGGCGGGCATTACTGAAGTTAGCCTGTTTCGCCTCCAGCTGTTCTTCTAAATAATGACGTAGATATTCCGCCGCGCCTACTGATAATTGATACTGCCTTTCTGTTACCATTAGATGTGCAATTTCCAACAGTTCTTCACTATTGTAGTCGGGAAAATGCAGATGGATGGGAAAGCGTGAACGCAAGCCAGGATTTGTGCGCAAGAAACGCTCCATCTCTTTTTCATAGCCGGCCAAAATCACAATAATTTCGGTCTTGTAATCTTCCATTGCTTTGACTAAAGTGTCGATAGCTTCTTTGCCGAAATCTTTTTCTCCCCCTCTGGCCAGTGAATAAGCCTCATCAATGAAGAGAATCCCACCCATAGCTTTTTTTATTTGCTCACGACACTTTTGTGCTGTATGACCAATAAATTCACCTACCAGATCCGCCCGTTCCACCTCGATTAAATGACCTTTAGGCAGTACCTTTAGTTCCGCCAGCATTTTGCCCAGAATGCGGGCCACAGTGGTTTTTCCCGTGCCTGGATTGCCGTAAAAAATCATATGTAAGACTAAATTATCACTTTTCAGATTAAATTGCGCACGACGGCGGCTGATTTCTACATAGGCTCTTATTTCCCTGACGAGCTCCTTTACTTTAGTCAGCCCTACTAAATGTTCTAATTCACCTAATAGCTGCGAAAGGTTATCTTGCTCGGCAGCAGAAATATCGCTTTCCTGCGGCGCCGGTTGAGATTTAGTCACAGCTTTGGCACTGTCCTGTGCCGTTTCTGACTTGGCCCGGCTTTCTTTTAATCTGTTGTTTTCTAAAGTAAAGGTTAGACCAAAACGGGTTGTTTGCTTCATACACTCCCTCCCCATAAAACTATTATATGCCGGGCAGTGCTGTTTGGTCGTATCATAGAAATAAAAAAAGCCTGCGCGCACAACGAGCAGGCTTAAGATTTACCAGTTATTCTGTGGGCTGATTTAAATTAATATTACGCACTGGAGCAATGGTGGATATGGCATGTTTATAAATCAGCTGCTGCTTATTGTCAACATTCAAGAGGATAGTAAAATTATCGAAACTGCGAACAGTCCCTTTAATTTGGTATCCGTTAACAAGATAAACAGTCAGCAGCACATCTTCTTTACGTGCGGTGTTTAAAAAATGATCCTGTAGATTTATCGAAGCTTTATTCATGCCAAATCCCCTCCAGATTTTATTAAATCTTTAACACTCTATTCTCTAATTATCAATAATTTCCTGCCAAGGCTGTAGAAATTTTTTCTACTACTTGCTTTACAGTCATCCCATCTATATTTAGCCACTGCATTTCCTTTTCTTTTCTAAACCAGGTTAACTGCCGCTTGGCAAAACGTCTGGTCTCACGTTTGATCTGCTCTACTGCCTCTGGTAGAGTGAGCCGACCGGTTAAATAGGCTACTATTTGCTTATAGCCTAAACTTTGCATGGCTTTGGTCTCAGGCGGCACTCCTTTGGCCAACAAGGTCTGAACTTCACGAATCAACCCTGCTTCCAGCATAGCATCGACACGTGCTTCTATACGGCGGTAAAGAGATTCACGTGATCTGGTCAATACAAACTGCGCTGCATCATAAACCGGCTGCGTGGGGGTTTTTTGCACTTGTTCTGAAATAGGCCGGCGATTTTGCGCGTATACTTCCAGCGCCCGAATGACGCGGCGCAAGTCATTAGGATGAAGCTTATGCGCAGATTCCGGGTCGACAGCTTTCAGCTGCCGGTGTAAATACTCCGGTCCTTCCATTTCTGCAAGCTTACGCAATTTATTCCGCAGTTCTGGATTAATCCCACTTTCACTAAAAGCAAACCCCCAGACAACAGCTCGCAGATAGAGACCGGTTCCCCCCACCAAAATTGGTATCTTCCCACGTTGATGAATCTGCTTAATAGCGGTCCGGGCATCTGCTTGAAAATCTGCAGCAGTGTATGTATCTTGTGGATCACGAATATCAAGCAAATGGTGCGGAATCAAAGCCCGTTCTGCCGCCGACGGTTTAGCTGAACCTATATCTAAACCGCGGTAGACCTGTACAGAATCAGCAGAAACTATTTCGCCCTGTCGTTGTTTTGCCAGTTCCAGAGCTACTGCCGATTTGCCGACTGCGGTGGGGCCGGCGATGACAATCAATTTCTGCATATTATTCCCTCCGGAAATTCCTGGCCACTGTCTGGGCCGTAATCACCATTACTGTAGGCCGGCCATGGGGACAGGTATGGGGTTCAGTGGTGGCAGACAGGTTGGTTAACAGCGTGCTCATTTCAGTTTTGTCCAAAGTTTGATTGGCTTTGATGGCGGCTTTACAAGACATTAACTGCATCGTCTTTTCAAAAATCTCCATAGTGTCTTGTTCCGCCTTACTCTGTGTTAAGAGCTCCACCAGTTCTTCCTGCGAGGGAATTTCTTTTAAAAACAGCGGTAGGGAACGGAGGATGAAGGTATTATTACCAAATGTTTCAAATTTTAATCCCAAAGCGGCAAAATTATTGAGGGTATCCTGCAGGCGCGCTGCCGTTACAGCGTCAAATTCAAAGGTCTGCGGTATAATACTCTGCACCGGTAAGTCACCGGCAGAAAGATCCTTTTTGATTGCATCATAGAGAATACGTTCATGAGCTGCGTGCTGATCAATCAGAAAGAGATCTCCTGCGTCTGATTGTGCTAAAATGTAGGTGGCCAGATATTGTCCTAACGGTCGTAAGAGAGGAAAGTTATTTTTAGCGGCTGTGCCGGCAGCAGCTGTAGGGGCGGCAGGAGGCTCACTAACCTTAACAGCGGGACTAAAAATCGGCAGTGATGAATGTGTTCCGCCATCATCCTTTCTACGCTGTACCAGCTCCGGCATCAGTTCATCCTGCGTGGCATGTACCGCTATTTCCTGCCAGGCTGATGAAATCGACGGTGCCCGCAGCTCCCCTATCAGCGAATTCTCTTTTAGGGCGGCTTTAACACCAGCCATTAATTGACGGTATAAATCCCGCTCTTGTGTAAAACGAACTTCACGTTTAGTAGGATGGACATTAACATCAACAGCTGCCGGATCTAATACTAAATAAAGTACAGCCGCAGGAAAACGATGGCGCGGCAGCAGTGTATGATAAGCTGTCTGCAGGGCATCCAGCAGCAGCGGTGAATGGATGGGACGACGGTTAACAAAAAAATACTGTAAGTTACGGTTTGCCCGGCTTAGGGACGGTTTAGAGACAAAACCCTCTAGAGTTAACAGTGAGCCTGTCCACTGTACAGGCAGTAGTTGACGCATATTTTGTCGGCCTAAAATCTGTGCCACAGCATCTTCCCGCTGTCCACTGCCCGGTGTTACCAGCTTATTTTTTCCGTTTACGGTCAGCGTAAATGCCACCTCAGGCCAGGCTAAAGCCAGACGCTGCACGGCGGCAGTAATTCTGGCTGTTTCTGCAGCGGCACTTTTAATAAACTTCAGACGTGCCGGTGTATTATAAAATAAGTCCTCAACTTTGACTTCCGTTCCTACCGGACAGCCGGCTTCTTCCAGCCTTACAATATTACCACCATGGACAATAATTTCTGTACCGGTAAGCGAGTCGGCCTGACGGGTTACCAGACAAAAACGGCTGACCGAGGCAATACTGGGCAGTGCTTCGCCGCGAAAGCCCAGTGAAAGGACGGCAGATAAATCGTCAGCAGTTTTTATTTTGCTGGTGGCATGCCGCTGCAGGGCCAGGGGCACATCTTCAGCAGCAATGCCGCTGCCGTCATCAACAACGCGAATCATTTCTAACCCGCCGCCGCTAATCTGAATAGTTATATTATTTGCTCCTGCGTCAAGGGCATTTTCCACTAACTCTTTAACTACAGCAGCTGGGCGCTCTACTACTTCACCGGCTGCTATTTTATTGGCTGTATTTTCATCCAGCAGATGTATTCTACCCATTACTCTTCCCCTTTTTTAGTGCTTGCTGCAGATTGTGCAGCAGCTGCAGCGCTTCAATGGGACTGGTGGTCATCAAGTCGGCTTCTAACAGCTTATTTAGTGCCTGTTCCAGCACCGGATCAGGTTCAAACAAGCTTAACTGTGTCGCCGTCTCCGCCACGGCAGCTGCTGTCTCCCGGCGAGCAGCTTGCGGGTCTTCAAGTGTCTGCAGTACCTGGCGGGCGCGGTGCAGCAGTTTTTCCGGCAGACCGGCCAGGCGCGCTACCTGGAGACCGTAACTGTGATCAACGCTGCCAGGAACTACTTTATGTAAAAAGACAATATCATCGCCGCGCTCCTTGACAACAGTAGCCAGGTTCTTAATGTTGGGATAAACAGCAGTCAAATCGGTAAGTTCGTGATAGTGGGTCGCAAAGAGGGTGAGAGCTTTCAGTTCTGTAGATAAGTATTCAACGACTGCCCTTGCAATACTGATGCCGTCGAAAGTACTTGTTCCTCTGCCCACTTCATCTAAAATCACCAAACTATTCTCAGTTGCACTGTTTAAGATATTCGCAACTTCACTCATCTCAACCATAAAGGTGCTTTGTCCGCCCACCAGATCGTCAGCGGCACCTATGCGTGTAAAAATACGATCGACAATGCCGATTTTTGCCTGACGTGCCGGCACAAAACTGCCGATTTGCGCCATCAAAACAATTAAGGCGGTTTGGCGCATATAAGTAGACTTACCGGCCATATTCGGTCCGGTGATGAGCAGTATTTGCCGGTCGCCGCGGTCTAAAACAGTATCATTAGGTACAAAGAGCTTATCCTGCATCACTTTTTCCACAACAGGATGCCGGCCGTCACGGATTTCAATAGACCCGGGTGCAGTTATTTGTGGCCGCACGTAACGGTTTTCCCTGGCCACACGCGCCAAGGACTGATAGACATCTAATTCGGCCAACACTGCAGCCGTTTTTTGAATCTGTCTGGTGTACCGGGCAACTTGACTGCGCAGCTCAACAAAAAGCTCGTATTCTAAAACAGAAATTTTCTCCTCAGCGCCAAGGACAGTTTCTTCATACTCTTTTAATTCCGGTGTGATATAACGCTCAGCATTGGCCAAAGTTTGTTTGCGCGTGTAATCAGCGGGAACCAAATGTGTATTGACACGCGTCACTTCGATATAATAGCCAAACACTTTGTTATAACCAATCTTAAGTGACTTAATACCGGTACGTTCCCGCTCTCGCTGTTCCATGGCTAAAATCTCTGTGCGGCCGTTTCTGATGGCATGCCGGAGCTTATCAAGTTCGGCATGGAAGCCGTCACGCAGGATACCACCTTCTTTCACAGAAAGTGGTGGTTCATCCACCAAGGCGGCTGCCAGAATATCGCTTAAATTAGTAAGTTCCGGGATGCTTGCGGCCAAAGCCTGCAGGCAGGGGCCACCCTCCTGTAAGGCCTGCAGCAGACCAGGGATAACCTGCAGTGTGCTGCGCAGTGCCACTAAATCACGTGCTGTTGCACTTTCACAATGGACACGGCTTAACAAGCGTTCTAAGTCATAAACATGCTTTAGGATTTCGCTTATTTCTTCATTTAAAGCAAAATTATGCACAAATTCTGCCACTGTATTTAAACGGTTCTCAATTGCTTCTGTATCTAATAACGGCTGTTCCAGCCAGCGTTTTAATAAACGTGCCCCCAAAGCAGTCTGTGTTTTATCCAGCACCCACAGCAAGGAACCTATTTTTTGGTCCTCACGTATTGTTCGCACTAATTCCAGATTACGCCGCGTGGCTGCATCTAAGACCATAAAACCATGCGGATCATAGATAACGGGTGTCTGCAAATGGGCAAGATTTTTTTGCTGTGTTTCCTGCAGATAAGATACTGCTGCTCCGGCCGCCGCTACAGCATATTTTACCTCTGCACAGCCTAGGCTCTCCAGACTTGCGACTTTAAACTGCTCTAACAGTGCTGCCTGGGCATACTTAAAAGCAAAGTTCTTGTCGCTGCGAGGATTGAGAACTGTACGTTTACCAAGCCGTAGTAAGGCATTCTGCAGAGCCTCATGAGACTGTGAGCCGGTATTAACCAAAATTTCTGCCGGCCGTAAGCGGGCAAGTTCATCATGCAGGAACTTAACAGCCTGCTGCCCACGCGCTTCCGCCAGCCTGAACTCACCTGTGGAAATATCAACAGCAGCGATGCCAGTACCGCCGCGCCCCAGATAAACAGCAGCCAAGTAATTATTGCTTTTTTCGTCCAGCAGTGAAGCATCGGTAACTGTACCGGGAGTAATAACCTGAACAACCTCACGTTTAACAATTCCTTTGGCTAGTTTTGGATCTTCTACCTGCTCACAGATAGCAACCTTATAACCACGTTCAATTAAACGTCCCAGATAAGAGTTGAGGGCATGATAAGGAAAGCCGGCTAAGGGCACACCTTTATCTCTTGCTGTTAAAGTGATTTCCAATTCCCTGGCGCCAATGATGGCATCATCAAAAAACAGCTCATAAAAATCTCCGACTCGAAAGAGTAAAATTTTGTCCTGATTTTTCGCTTTAATTTCGCGATACTGCCGAATCATCGGTGTTTCTTTTTTCAAACTAGCTCCTCCCTAACAGGCTCCATGTTCTGGCTTCAGTAATTTCCACCTCTTTCAGCGTGCCTATGCTGATGTTCTCCCCGGTAAAATTAACTGTTTTGTTACCGCGCGTTCTCCCTGTAAAGACAGACGGGTCTGTCTTGCTTGGGCCTTCGACCAATACCTCCACCTTTTTTCCAACTAACTGCTCGTTATGGTAGAGACTATGTTTATTCTGCAGCTCCAGCAGGCGCTGAAGACGTTCTTTCTTGACTTCATTAGGTACCTGCCCGGGCATCACTGCTGCCGGTGTCCCGCTTCGGGGAGAATAAAGGAAGGTAAAGGCGGCATCAAAGCTAACCTGTTCTGCTAAGTCTAAAGTAGCTTTAAAATCCTCCTCTGTTTCCCCGGGAAAACCAACAATAATGTCAGTTGTGATGGCACAAGCAGGTAGATAGCGGCGCAGCAGTTCAATCTGCTGCAGATAATGTTCGCGCGTATAGCCGCGATTCATCAGCTTTAAAATCCGGTTGCTGCCTGCCTGCACAGGTAAATGCAGATGTTCACATATATTTTTACCTGCAGCCATGGTGCGGGCTAATTTATCCGTAAAATCGCGGGGATGAGAAGTCATAAAACGAATGCGCTTGATCCCCGTTTCTTGGTCTACACGCGCCAGCAAATCGGCAAAATCAATCTTTTCTGCCAAGTCTTTACCATAAGAGTTGACGTTCTGCCCCAGCAATGTTACTTCTGCATAACCGCGTTCCGCCAGGGCCGTTACTTCATGCAGAATATCCTCCGGTTTTCTACTGCGTTCACGTCCCCGGACATAAGGTACTATACAGTAGGAACAAAAATTGTTGCAGCCATAGTTAATGTTCACCCAAGCCTTTACCTGATCCCGGCGGCGCACCGGTAATCCTTCAACGACCTCACCGGCCTCCGACCATAAATCAATAACAGTTTCCTTACTTTCTGCCGCTCTTTGCAGCAGTTCGGGAAAAGCCGCAAGATTATGGGTGCCAAAAATCAAATCGACAAAAGGGAAATTTTCCTTGATGTACTTTGCTGCTTCCTCCTGCTGTACCATACAGCCGCAAATGGCAATCATCATATCCGGCCGCTTCTCTTTTAACCTGCCTAAACGTCCGATGCGGCCTAAAACTTTCGCTTCCGCCTTTTCCCGTACTGCACAGGTATTCATGATTACCAAATCCGCTTCAGCAGCATTATCAGTTCCTACATAACCCAGTTCATCCAGAAAACCACGCAGCGTTTCTGCATCTCGTTCATTCATTTGACAGCCAAAAACTGTCAGCGTATATTTATGCGGCATTTAATCCACTCCTTGTGTTCAGCGCAAAGATTTCAGTTATTATTGTATTATACATTTTAACCGAAAGCAAAGAAAGAGTGCTGTCTGTCATAATTAAAAAAAGACCCCCTTGGGGGCCTTTAGTGAGTGTAACAAATTGTGCCGCTCCAGTCTTATGACAAAGCTGCCTGCTTCAGAGCAGCTTCTCTTTTAGCATTTTCTCTGGCGTAAAATTCAGCCTGTTCGTCCGTCAGCTTGTAGCTAAATACCGTTAAGAGAAGTGCGATGACGGAGAACGCCGCCGGCACAAGACCCAGCAACGCCATAAATTTGCTTGCAAAATCTGCCGTAATTTCCATACCGGCTGTGTAACCGATTAATGCCAGACCATAGCCCACTGCCGAGCCGCCGACCAAGAAACCAATTTTAATCGGCCAGTTCATAACTGTGAGTGCCATGGTTCTGTTGTCCTGACCTGTGGTGTAGTAACCGTACTCGCCGCAATCTAGGAAATAGTTAACCCTAAAGCAGGCGTTAATTGAGACGGAGCCTTGAATCAGACAGGCAAATACGAACATTGCCCAAAGGTGGTTGAGTCCCAGAAGCCACATACCAAGATAGGAAATGATTTGCAGAACTGAACCTAAGATAAGAGCGCCCTTTTTTCCAACTTTCCTGGCTATAGGCGGAGCGATAAGGCTGAAGAAAAATCCTACTATGCCTCGAATCGTCAGCAGCAGGGCCATGACTGAGAACTGTCCGGTAACTACTCTAAAATAATACGCCAGCAGCGGGGTATATATCTGCGATCCGACAGTAGTTGCTGTCGTCAATAAAAACATTACGATCATCTGTTTGTTGGTAATAATAGATTTGAACATCTCACCAACAGAAGGAGTCTGGGCTACCTCTTCGCGTCCTCGGGGTAAATCATATTTTTTCATCACCGGGAACAGTAAAAAGTAGCTGAGCGCCAAGAAGACGACGCCAAATGTAAGCACCATCACAGCATAGCCGTTAGCTTCACCAAACTGTCTACCGAAAAATTCAATTAAAGGAATAGTTGTTGCTCCTGAAATAATAGTAACGGCAGCAGCAACTTGGGCCTGGCGGGCATTAAGGCGTTTTCTGTCTTCCATGGACGTACCGGCCATCCGCTGCAAAATACCACCTTGGGATGTTGCGCGGAAGTTCATACCAAAGTGCAGGCAGCAGTAGAAAATAGAAACAACAAGCAACCTAACTATTGGGGAACTAATAAAGTTTGAGGTGTCGACGAGCTGAAACAATGATCCAAAGAATAAGGTGTAAGTGGTCAGCCTCATCCAAAAAGCATATTTACCGTGTTTATTGCTGTGAGTCTTCTCAATAATGCTGCCGGCAAAGATGGACACAAGATAGTCGAGTAATTTTGCGATCAGCATTGCTGTGCCCATAGCGGCAGCGGGAATACCCAAATAGTCCGTCATAAACATCATGCCGTACTGCACCGGTGGTTGATGCACCATGGCCGAAACAGCCCCGGGCAGAGCATAGGCCATGATTTCTTTGTTTGTAACTCTGGATTTTTCCATTTTGCTCTCTTTTGTTGCTCTCCTTTCCGTTTTAAGCAGACAGCTTACGATGGTAGCCATCTTCTCATGTATTTTTTTGCTCACAAAAAAATTACCTACCGCCTCGCCAAAGCACTTATCAAAGATTATATGTCATACTGCGGCAATAGTCAATAATTTAAAAATTAACTGAATATTAGGTTTATATTTTGAGGTGGAGGCCCTCTTAAATACCCCCTTCGGATAGGAAGGTATGCAGTTCAAGGCTGATGTAAATTCCTTGCTGAGAAAAATTAGCTGACAGTGGATAACCCACTGCCAGCACTCGCTTAGATTTCTTTTAGGTCCGCAAAAGGAACATTCATGGTCCGGCATGTTCCCATCACTGTGACATTGGCTGTGTCCTCCTCTATACCTTCAATCCATACCGGCTGCCCTTGATAATGTACTTCTATTTTTTCCGGCGAATTCATAATTTCTACTGCTCTTTGTTTGTCCATCTGCTCAACTCCTTCAGTTTATCTATTAACTGTATTATCTTTAGTATGAGTTGCTGAGCGGACTGATTATGTACTCTTATGACTTGATAATATCACAGATAACAGCTTGGTTGGCAGCCAGTAAAACTTGCGGCCGTGCTTTTACCAGACTGTTTTCCGAACCACCGCCGGTGTAAACATAAGGCAGTGCCAGGACGCGTTTATCCATTAAGAAAATAGCTGTAAAACCAAAGGACGGTGTGCCGCCACAGGGAAAGCCTGTCCGTTCAAGAATCTCAGCAGGCGTTGCCATGCGCAGTTTCCCCAGCGTCAACACTTGTGCTGCCTTCTTACGGTCCACACGATCTTTACCCCGCACAATAGCAACGATAAAACTTTCGTCCGGACCAACCAGGCAGATATTTTTCACAATTTCATCACTGGATGCTCCAACTGCCGCCGCCGCTTCGTCAACAGAATGACAGGAAACAGAAAAAGTTAAATGTTCGGCTGCTAATTGGTGCTCAGCAATATAAGCCTGCAATTTTTGTGCAAAGGGCATACTGTTTATCTCTCCTTAATAATTTCACGGAGGGCCAAAATGATTTCTGCAATTTCCGCCTCAGTATTTTGTAGACCAAAGGAAAAACGCAGCGTCCCTGCCGGAAAACTACCGATGGTTTGATGGGCCGACGGTGCACAATGTAAACCGGAGCGGGTCATTATCCCATAGCCCTGTTCCAGCATAAAGCTTAAGTCGCCGTTATCAACACCGTGCAGATTGATAGAAACGGTGGCAGTAGTTGCTGCCGGTTTCTTTGTCCCGTAGACCTGGATTTCCGGCAGCGCCGCCAGTCCTTCCAAAAAAGCTGCCGTCAGCATTTCTTTATGCTGCTTAATGGCGGTCAACCCCGTTTGCTGTACCGTTTTTATTCCGGCTGCCAGACCTGCTATCCCGGGCGCATTTTGCGTACCGCTTTCAAACTTGTCCGGCAAGAATTCCGGCTGCTGCTCCTCTTCAGAGCGACTCCCGGTACCGCCTTCCACTAAAGGTTTTGTTATGGTTGCTGCCCGTTCGCTTAAGCAAAGTCCGCCAATACCAGGCGGTCCCAGCAGGCCTTTATGACCTGTAAAGGCTAAATAATCGCACTGCAGGTCGGAGAAATTGAGATCTTCTGTGCCGGCGGTCTGGGCGGCATCAATACAATATAAAATATCAGTCCCTGCCAGAATCTCACCTACCTCATAGACGGGCAAAATGGTACCTGTCACATTGGAAGCATGAGTTAGAATTACCAGCCGGGTATTCTTCCGTAAAGCATGCTTTATTTGGTTTGGTTCCAATGTACCGTCAGTCTGACAGGGGATGCGTTCTACATATATACTTTTTTCCGCGGCCAGACGAGTTAAGGGCCGTACAACGGCATTATGTTCCATGGAAGAGATAATTACATGGTCACCGGGTGTAAGCAGACCTTTAATCACTAAATTCAGCGCATATGTAACACTAGGTGTAAACACTACCTGCTCCGGACGCGGAACATGAAAAAAGTCAGCCAAGAGACTTCTCGTGTCATATACCAGGCGTGCTGCGTTTAAAGCACGATGATAGCCACCACGCCCCGGATTACAGCCTACATCTCGTAGGTAGCTAACCATAGCTTCAACTACTGCCGGTGGGCGAGGATAGGTGGTGGCGGCATGATCAGCATATATTTCCTGCATCTTTTTCTGACCTCCCTTGGAAATATGAACGGACAAAATCCTTAAAAGCTTTAGCCGCTGGGGTTTGAATGCGTTTAGCATGACTGACAAGGTAAAAATAACGCGTTAGCGGTAAATCCTGCAGGGTGCGCGTGGCCAAGAAACCAAACCGCTGATAATCTTCGACAACATAGCGGGAAATTATTGTTACGCCTAAACCGTGGCGGACAGCCTGCTTTATTGTTTCCTGGTTGTTAAATACCTGCAGCTGAAAGTCTTCCAAAGTAAGACCTCTGTGCTGAAGCTCTTGCACAAAAAATGATCGTGTGCCCGATCCTGTTTCACGCACCAGCAGCTTACAGCCAAGCAGGTCAGCTGTTGTCAGTGTTTCTTTTGCTAACAGTTCCTGATAAGCAGGTTGTGTGGGAATGGCAACTACCAGTTGATCTGAAACTATGGGCTCATAGGTTAGATGAGGCAGAGCAATCTTCTCGCCGACTACACCCAACGGATAGTGATAATGAAAGACCTTTTCACTGGCTACCTGGGAATTTTCCTGACGAATCGTTATGTTAACCAGGGGGTAAAGCTGCTGAAAATTAGAGATAACTTTAGGCAGCAGATATTGACAGGGAACGGAACTGGCGGCAATAATTAATGTCTCTTCTTTGATTTCCCTCGCACCCAAATCCGACAGGGCAGCATTACGCAGCTGCAGCAAGTCTTTGGCATAACGATAAAGGGTTTCTCCGGCCGGCGTCAGCAGAATTTCACTCTTACCACGGTCGAAAAGCGGCACATTAAGTTCCGTTTCTAAACTTTTTATATGGCTGCTGATCGTTGGCTGACTTAAAAATAATTGTTCTGCTGCCCGCGAAAAAGAGCGATAATCAGCAACCATGACAAAGGCCTCTAATTGATAAAATTCCATTCTCCCACCTTCCTTCTGTATAATGTTCGCAAAGTTCAAGGACAACTCCTGCCCCGAATATTTTGTTCTTTCCTTCTAAATATTGTATTGTATTAAGATTATCTATCAAGTGGAGGTTACTATTTACAAAACCTATTTCAGCGTGAGATTTCTATTCTGTATAATTGATTTGTACGTTATTTTTGAATCAATTTAAGGAGGGTATTATTTTTGGAGAGAAGAAAAATAATTATAGCCGGGGCTGTACTGGGCTGTTTAGGGGTTCTTTTAGTCCATTTCGGCAATCCGGTTAACATGGGTATTTGTGTGGCCTGTTTTATTCGTGATATTGCCGGAGGTCTCGGTTTTCACCGTGCGGCACCTGTCCAGTATATCCGTCCGGAAATCCTTGGTTTTATCCTGGGCTCATTTTTAATTGCTTTAATCAATGGCGAATTTCGGCCCCGCGGTGGTTCTTCGCCGCTAATACGCTTTTTTATGGGTGCAGCATTGATGATTGGTGCCTTAGTCTTTTTAGGTTGCCCGCTGCGTATGGTTCTACGGCTTGCAGCCGGTGATTTAAACGCTTTAGTTGGCTTGGGAGGTTTTATTTTTGGCATTTTTATCGGTATTCAGTTTTTGAAGAAAGGTTTCTCTTTGGGGCGCAGCCAGAAGCAGCCAGTGGCAAACGGCCTGGCCATGCCGACTCTTGCTCTGGCCTTATTAGCATTAGTAATCATAGCCCCAGCCTTTATTCATTTTAGCGTAAGCGGACCGGCTGCCTCCCATGTTCCTGTCTTGATAGGTCTTGGTGCCGGTCTGCTGGTAGGCGTAGTAATACAACGTACTCGGCTTTGTCAGGCCGGTTGTTTTCGTGATCTGATGCTGATCCGTGACCCACATTTGCTGTACGGCACCATTGCCATCTTCATGTCTGCTCTGGTAATGAATATAGCTTTTAAATATTTCAAACTAGGTTTTATCGGACAGCCGGTAGCACATACCGAACACCTCTGGAATTTCATCGGCTTGGCTGTAGTAGGCTTAGCTGCCACTTTACTGGGGGGCTGTCCCTTGAGACAGGTTATTATGGCCGGAGAAGGCGATACTGACGCCGGCATGGTCTTTCTGGGGATGTTGGCGGGAGCAGCTGTTGCTCACAATTTTGGCTTAGCCGCCAGCGGTGACGGGGTTCCTGTAGCCGGGAAAATAGGTGTACTAATCGCAGCACTCTTCTTAATTACTGTTGGCTTTGCTTTTTCCGTACCTGCGCAGTTAAGTAAGAAAGGGGGTACTACTCTTGGCGTATAAGCTTGATGTTCGTGGTCTTTCCTGTCCTGAACCCGTTATCAACACTAAACGTGCGCTGACTGAGCACGGCGATCCACTTGTTGTCCTGGCAGACAGTTATGTAGCTGCCGAAAATATCAAACGTTTGGTTTCTTCATTGGGTTACCAAGCAGCAACTGAGGAAGATAATGGTGAGTTTACAATTACCATTACGAAATAGGAGTATGCCGTGGATAAATATTATGTAGCGACCTTTTATTCAACTTCACAAGCTTTACGTTTTGAAAAAAGCATGCTGCAGCAGGCACTGTCAGTAAAAATGATACCTGTACCACGGATTATTTCTTCTTCCTGTGGTTTGGCCGCCCGTTTTACGGAAGCTGACTGGCCTGCCGTTGCTCAGACACTTGCTGCCGGTACTGCTGAAGCAGAAGAAGTTTATCTGTTTACTGCCGCAGGCAAATCTGCACAGGCTGAGCGTATTTGGGCAAGGGATAATGAATAATTTGTCTGCCCTTACCTACACAAAACCAACTTCTTATGGTAGAATAAATGAGATAATAAACAAGGAGTTGGTGATGTGCTCCAGGCAATAGATGTTGCAGATTTGTTTTTCAAGATATTAAATGGCATGTTATTTTTGCGGGTAATTTTATCGTGGCTGCCGCATAACCCACAACAACCTCTAATTCGCCTGTTATATGAAGGTACAGAACCACTACTGGCACCATTTCGCAGGATCATGCCCCGTACAGCTTTACCGGTTGACTTTTCTCCTCTGTTGGCATTTTTTGTCTTAGGTGTTATACGTAACTTGGTAATTAATGCATTAATGCTTTTGTTGTATTAACTCATGATTAAGAGCATAACTTCAACAAGCGAACGGTACTGTTCGCTTGTTTTTTCTGACTTTTACCCTTAGCTGGTAGGGCAGGCTTATTTATAATATAATTGGTTGAGGATAAAGTCGTGTCAAGGAACCGTCCCCTGTCACATTAAATGGAGGTGTGAGCATGAGTCAGCTTGAAAGCAGGTTAGTTGCCGCTGCAGCTGTACGTCTGGCATTATCTACCGATCGCGAGACAGAGAAAGATTTGAAAAAAGAATTAAACAGCGCAGGAATTCGTGCTACCGCAGTAGATTACGGCGGTGAATATCTGGCAGCAGTACAAAAGGTAATTGAGCGGGCTGTAGTTGCTGCTAAACGGGAAGGCGTCATTGCCAGTACACATCAAGAGGAAGGCAGCGTTGCCGGAGCCGCCCGGGAAGCCATTGCCCAAATTATGCCCAAAGCGATGGGACTTAATGTTGGTGGTAAAGTAGGCATAGCACGTAAGGGGGAACATGTAGCAGTTGCTGTTTTTTTTGCTGTTGGTCTGCTCCACTTAAACGAAGTAGCAATTGGTTTAGGTCACCGGGCTATCTGACTTATCCTCCCGCTTGCTGCAAAGGCTGGCCCGCTGCAGGGCATAATCGCCAAAACGATCCTTGATTTTGTCAGCTGCTTCAGTTAAGCTTGTTAAGCGTTCTGTAGACTGATCCCATAATGTCAGCTGTTGTCCCTCCTCACGAACTTGGAGATTGGAAATGGCTACACCTAATAAACGTACTTTGCGCCATGGTTCAAAATGACGTCGATATATATTCTGTGCTGTCTGGTAAATTGTTTCCGTCAGACAAGTGGCTTCCTGTAAAGTATGCGACCGGGTAGTCGTGATAAAGTTTTGATCCTTGACGGTTAAAGTAATGGTGCGGCCGCTGTATCCACCTTGGCGTAGGCGGCGGCCTACCCGTTCACTTAAAGACAATAAGACACGGGCGATATCCTCCGGGTCGCTAATATCCCGCGGCAGAGTGGTGGAATGCCCAATGGACTTAGCCGTATCTAAAGCCTGTGGATCTACGGGAGAATCATCATTTCCGTTAGCCAATTGATGCAAAATTTCTCCCATTACGCCAAAACGGCTGACCAGTAAGGGCGTGGGCATCTTCGCTAACTGTCCGATAGTCTCTACTCCCATTTCATTAAGGGCAGGGGCTATTTTTCTGCCTACACCTACCATTTCCTCTACCGGTAACGGCCAAAGAACGGTGGGAATATCATGGGGTCTGATGATGGTAAAACCATGGGGTTTTTGCCTTTCGGAAGCCATTTTAGCCAGAAATTTATTGGCTGCAATTCCTACTGAACAAGGTATTTTTAGATCAGTCAGAATTCTTTGCTGCAGCTGTCGGCCAATTTCTTCCGCCGAACCAAATAAACGCTGCGAACCTGTAACGTCTAACCAAGCTTCATCAATGGAAAACGGTTCCACCAGCGGCGTATAACTTCTCAGTATCGCAAGGATTCTTTTCGAATAAGCCAGATACAGACTATGATCAGGTTGAATAAAAATACCATGTGGGCACAGTTTTTTTGCCAGCCAGACAGGCATGGCCGTCTTTACGCCAAACTGTCTGGCTTCGTAGGAGGCTGTTAAGATAATACCATGACGCTTTTTAGGGTCGCCGGCAACCAACAGTGCTTTGCCGCGCCAAGCAGGATTTTCGGCCTGGTGGCAGGAGGCAAAAAAAGCATTCATATCCACATGAATAATGGCGCGCATCAGCAGACTCACCCCGAATATATGTTCGTTTTTATACATACAGTATAACAAAAAGCTTGGCGAAAGCCAAGCTTTACTCATTCTGTCTGCTGCCCGCTTTGCTCTTCTTTCACCCCGGCTTCACCGGAGACAGGCAGTTCTTTTGTGCCTACAAAATATTCATTTGGTATAGCTTTATAAGTATCTTGGGAAATTTTTTCCTTTTTCTTTTCCTGACCGTAGTAATAAACACTGCGCCAAACTGTCGCGCGATAACCCGGCTGCCCAATCGTTACCAGCTCCCGTTTCCCTTTCGGCAGTTCTGCTGTTTTGGTGATTTTATCACCGGCTGGAATTATTTCCACATTTGTCGTATACACTTTCACTTCCTGCCCGGGAATCTTTGTGCCATAGATAGTTGTCGTTAATTTATTACCGTCGATAAAGGTACGCAGCCATAAGGCATGAGAACGGTTGTTTCTAAACTTAAGATCAATACTGCCGTACGCAACGGTGGCATCTAGACCGGGAGGCAGATAATTGACACGCACACCATGGTTGCGGCGTTCAACAAGCTCTAAATCTGCCAGCAGCACTGCATTATATAAAGTCGAAGAAACTTGACAGATTCCACCGCCGATACCATCTACGATCTTACCATTCTGAATGATCGGAGCGGCACGATAACCAGTGGCCGCAGTAGTTGCTCCAACTGTTTCATTGAAAGAAAAAACTGTACCCGGTAGGACCAGCAGCTGATCGATGGCTGCTGCGGCTTTACGTATGTTGTGCAGGCGGTTAGCGCTGCCGGATATGGTGGTAGAAAAAGAAGCCACTTCTTCAGTTACCTGCAGGGACTCCAGATCGGCTGCCGTAACTTCCGCTTCTACGGCTTGGACAGACAGGTTAACTTTTGGTGAACGCAAGGTTGTCTGCAGTACTTCTACTAAACTTTGGTAAGTAGCCGAGACATCAACCGTTCGACCAGGTTTGTCAGGTTCAATGGTGACGCTTTTACGGTCAGCTGACAGCTTAAAACTGGCATTAACCGGCTCCTCCTGTACTGCAGTAAATGTTTCCTGCAGATTTTTTGCAAACAAAGTTTGGTCAATTATAAAATGAGGCAGCAGCTGTACCGGTTTTCTGGCAAGTTGAATCCTTTCCGGATAACGAAAAAGATGCAAACGCTGCCTGCCGGTATTTAGTGCTGCTTTAATGGTACTGTCCAGGTCCGGCGTGATACCTAACTCACGAAAGGTTTTTACCTGAGTCTGTTCGTCCCAGACGAAAGTAACGGTTTGCTCGTCCATCTCTGCCAATTTTTCTGTTAAAAGCTTTTTTGCTTCTGCCGCCTTTTTACCGCCCAGGTTTAGATCTGCAATAAAGATACCGGCATAGATGCGATCACGATAATATAAATAATCTATAAAAGCGCCGCATAATAATATTAGCAGGAGAATAAAAGACACCTTTGTCCAGCGCGGTAAACTCTTTTTGGCCTCCGACATTACCATCCCTGCCTTATAAATCTCTTTCTTTATTGTATTGATTGTAGATGTTAATTATGTTTTTCTAAAAGAAAGGAATGTATAATTTCTGCAGGGAAGTAACACAATAGTAACAGAACCTCGCAGTTGCTGAAAGTCTAGTGTAAATGCTTTTTACATTTAGACCAACAGACGCCTACTGCGAGGTTCTTTTTACCTCTCAATTGTGGGCGTTTTCATAAGATGCCAGGAAGCGATGATAGGCCTCACTATTAAGACCGCGCACAGCCAATTCGCGTTCCCGTCCTTCCTCTGCACCATGAAAGTCTGAGCCGCCTGCGATAAAAAGCTGATAGTTATGGGCCAGCTGCAGATATTTTTTTTCCTGCTGGCTGTCGTGGTCAGGGTGGTAGACTTCCAAACCCTGAAGACCGGCAGCTGTAAGCAGTGGCAGCAGTTCATCGTTATCTACTAAACCTGGATGAGCCCAACATGCTATGCCGCCTGCATTATGAATGGCCTCAATAGCGTGTGCGGGCGTTAATTTAAAACGTTCCACATATGCCGGCAATCCACGCCCCAGTAAGCTGGTAAATACTTCTGTGACTGTTTTTAGATAGCCTTTTTCTACCAGCACTCTGGCCACATGCGGCCTGCCGGGTGCTGCATTGCCGGCTTTTTTACTCACTTCCTGAATATCAATCCGATAGCCTAAATTCCTTAAGATGGCAACCATTTTCTTAATCCGCTCATAACGACTTTCCCGCAGCTGCTGCAAAAGCTGCAGCAGCAAAGCAGACTGAGGATCAATAAAATACCCCAGGATATGGATTTCCTGATCCTGATATTCTGTACT